>DATKYC010000205.1:0-2213 GCA_035528695.1 Acidobacteriota bacterium
TTCATAAGCTTGAGGACCGGGTCGTAGCCGCTTTCAAGTCCAATATGAACCCTGTCCAGGCCCGCCTTTCTTATCTGTTTTAATGACTCCAAAGACTTGCGAAAAACGGTTCGGGCCCTGGAGTAGGAGGTTATTCGGGTAATCTCAGGAAATTTCTCCCTTAGGAATTTCAATACCTCAACCAGGTCTTCGGTCTTCATGATCAGGTTATCCGCATCTTGCAGAAAACAGGCGCCGGTTCCATAATAGAGCCAGGCTGCAATGCTGCGGTAGCTTTCGCTGTAACCGGAGTGAGAAAAAAGGTAGCTGATCACCTGATCATTAACCGCTCCGCTATTGCCGAGCTTCAATGAGAGCGCCTTAATGTCGTCTGCGACGTCTCTGGCTATCTGGATGTCTTTCTTGATCTCATCAACCGTTCTCAAGGAAAATTTTGTTTTTTTGTAAACCGGGCAAAAAAGGCACTGGTTCCAAGGGCAGTTCCGAGTAACCCGCAAGAGGAAGCTTCGTGCCTCGTTTGGCGGCCTGATTGGTCCCTGCTCAAAGCTGAGTTCTTTTTCACTCATTTTGTAAATCACCTCACTCCCGATACTTCAAAATTCGTCATACCTTCTATGACAGAAAAAAGAAAATATATCAACATCATTGCGATTTAAGCCCCCCTCCACCCCATAGAGGAACTGCTGACCCCACTCCCCATACCTGGCTCTGCCCGTGGCCGACCATGACCCTGTCCGGGAGCTTACTGTTCGGTTCTATCTGATTGGAAAGCGCTGGAGAGGTCGTGTGCTTATAGCTTAAAACCGACCCTATGGCGGTTCAAAGTCAGGCACAATAGTGATGGGGGCAGGGCCAGGGATCTCGACGTTGGGTGTAGCCCAGGTAAGACAAGCTCAATATGCAGGAAGGAAGTGATGCCCCTACTTTTTATTTTTGAAAAGCGCCTCCAGTCCCTTTCTCGCTTCCTGTACCCTATCCACCTTTCCAAGACTTGAGCCGATAGGCACAAAATAGTCACAGAAGTTAGCCCTCTCCTTATCCAGGATCCTATCAGCTGAAACTTCCCGACATTCGTTATATGCATGATGATCATAGAACTTGCATTGCTTACAGCATCGAAGATCCTTGCCGCAATTTGAACAAGTATCGCTTCGGCTCACCTTATTTTCTACATTGGTCTTTTCTCCGCAAAAAGCGCAGTTCATGATCTTATATCCTCCATATGTTTCGAACGATGTTTTGACAATTCAGGTGCCAATCGATAGTATCTTTCTCATGGATAATGATAAACTAGACTTCAGTGTTTTGGACCATACTGCGGATCTGCGCATCAGGATTCGCGGCAAAGACCTGAGAGATCTTTTCGAGAAGGCTGCTAAATCAATGATGCACGTAATGGTCAAAGGTGTCTCTTCGGAAAATGCCTATACGCTTGAGCTATCGGTCCAAGGTACAGATCTGTCTGATCTCATGGTTCGCTGGCTCGGGGAAATACTCTATCTTTTCGAAGGAGAACATCAGGTTGTCATAGCTGTTAAGATTAACACTATTTCCCCAACCTATCTTGATGCAACAGTAAAAACAGTCCCGTTTGATCTCAATCTGCATGAGGTCCTTTGCGAGGTCAAAGCGGTCACCTATCATCAAATTGAGGTTGTACAAGAGGATGACCGCTGGGAGACCAGGGTCACTCTCGATCTGTGAACCCTAAATCCTTTCTGAGCAGGCATAAGATGCCTGCCTACTTCAGGATGAGGAGGTGCAGCCGTGGATATCAAACTAGAAAAAGCGGGTGAATACAAATGGCTTATCCCCAAAACCGGCTCTATGCGTGTCCCTGGTCTGATTTTCTCGGATCTTGAACTGATAAAAGCGGTTCAGAAGGACCAAAGTATCACCCAGGTCGCCAATGTAGCTACATTGCCAGGGATCGTGGGCCACTCGCTCGCTATGCCTGACATACACTGGGGTTACGGTTTTCCCATCGGAGGCGTTGCAGCCTTTGACCTGGATGAAGGCATCGTTTCTCCAGGCGGTGTAGGCTATGATATTAACTGCGGCTGTCGGCTAATGACTACCCTGCTCCGGGCTGAGGAAATTCGCCCTATTATAAAAGAGTTAGTCTCAGCCCTGTTCAAGAATATTCCGAGTGGAGTGGGTTCCACGGGTCCCATTCATCTATCAAAGAACGAGGAATCAAAAGTAGCTACCAA
>DATKYC010000206.1:0-2005 GCA_035528695.1 Acidobacteriota bacterium
ATTGAAGACCCTCTGAACGAGGAAGGGCTTTCCCCTCTACCGGGTCTCACCCGGCGGTATCCGGATAGGGTCCTCTTCTTGGTCTCAAGCACCTGCGCCGTATACTGCAGGTTCTGCAACCGTAAGAGGAAGGTGGGCCGCTCATTTATGGTGACCGATGAATCCATCAGGCGAGGGCTTTCGTATATTCGAGAGCACAGGGAAATAAGGGATGTTCTTCTCTCAGGAGGAGATCCGCTGCTCCTTAGCAACCGTAAACTGTTCCTTATTTTGAGTGAATTGCGCTCGATGTCTCATGTGGAGATCATACGTATTGGCACCAGAGTCCCCTGCACCTTGCCCCAGAGGATTACGCCTCAGCTGACAAGTATGTTGAAGAAATTCCATCCTCTTTACGTCCTCACACATTTCAATCATCCCTCGGAAATCACGGCTCAGGCTTCACTTGCCTGTGCAATGCTTGCAGACGCGGGTCTTCCCTTGGGCTGCCAGACCGTGCTTTTAAAGGGGGTCAATGATGACCCTGTGGTCATGAAAAAACTAATGCAGAAACTCTTGACAATCCGTGTTCGGCCGTACTATCTCTTCCAGGCTGATCTAGCAAAAGGAACTTCACATTTCTGGACCCCAGTAAATAAGGGCCTGGAACAAATTGCCAGTTTGTGCGGTCACACCTCTGGCCTTTGCGTGCCTCATTTTGTGATCGATCTTCCAGGAGGCGGCGGAAAGGTTCCTTTACTCCCCGAATATGTTAGCGCAGGAGAGGGGGGCACCCTTTTGGTGACGAATTACCGGGGAGAGGAGTATCCGTACCCATTGCACAATGCTTAACTAATTCCCCATGGGGAGAAAAAGGAAGGAGCAGAGGATGATTAGAGTGGCCTGTTTGGGTGGGACGGGATCAGTAACCGGATCAAATTTTCTCATTGAAAACCCCAAGGGCAATAAGATCCTTGTGGATTGTGGTCTTTTTCAGGGTGGTAAACAGATGGAACGCCGCAATTGGGGCGACTGGGGTTTCAATCCAAAGGAAATCCAGACGCTTTTATTGACCCATGCCCATATTGACCATAGCGGTCGAATTCCGAAACTGGTCAAGGATGGTTTTCAAGGCCAGATCATTACCTCCCCTCCGACGGCTGAATTATGTGAAATCATGCTGTTAGATTCGGCTCATGTACAGGAAATGGACGCAGAATGGCAGACGCGTAAAAACCGTCGCCAGGGAAGGTCAGGAGTAGATCCCCTTTATAGTATGCAGGATGCAGAAGCGAGTCTCAAGTTCTTGTCTCCGGTAGAGAGGGACCGAATAATCGACGTTGCACCAGGAATCAGGGCCCGACTCAGAAATGCCGGACATATCCTCGGCTCATCAATCCTGGAACTATGGATAGAAGAGGACGATGGATCCATCAAGATAGTCTTTTCAGGGGATCTTGGGAAAAAGGACCAGCTAATCGTCAAAGACCCTCACGAGATATTTGATGCGGATTACATTTTCCTTGAGTCCACCTATGGTAACCGTATACATCGTACCTTTGAAGAGAGCAAAGAGGAGTTGTTGGAGGCAATACGCTACAGTGTGTCCCATAAAGAGAAAATCATGATCCCTGCTTTTGCCGTAGAGAGGACACAGGAGATCCTCTATATACTTGGTGAATTCCACCGTAAAGGTGATCTCCCTGACATTCCCGTTTATCTTGACAGTCCGCTGGCTATAAAGGCCACGGAAATCTTCCGAAAAAATAGAAGATACTATGATGAAGAGGCTAGGAGTATTTTGAAACAGGGGTATGACCCTTTCGATATGCCTAACCTCCGATTCACTTCGGACACCAAAGAATCAATAGCCATCAACGAGACGGCAGGGTCCGCTATTGTCATTGCCGGAAACGGTATGTGTACAGCTGGGCGCATCAAGCACCACTTGAAGCACAATATTTGGCGGGAGGGAGCAAGCATCGTCATAGTCGGGTTTCAGGCAAGAGGAACTACTGGTCGCAAG
>DATKYC010000207.1:0-2300 GCA_035528695.1 Acidobacteriota bacterium
GACCCAGGAACAAAGAATGACATGCCTTCCTTTACGAAAAGAACCGGACACGAATATCTGGGAGAAAAAGATGACGAGGGGTTCACCCGATATTATTTAAAGGTAAAGTAGCTTTCAAAGACTGGTATACTGGCATTACAAGGAGGAGTTATTCCATGGCAAGATCTTTAGGTATATTCGTCACCTCCAACAGCCACTTGGATAAGATCATTAAATTGTGCAAAGCTGCCAAAAAAAAGGAGGTTGAAGTGACCATCTTTTTCACCAACCTAGGGACACTGTTGACCCAAGATCCCCGATTCGGAGAGCTTGAAGGATTGGCAAAGATGTCCATCTGTAATGTGGGCTTTGAAAGCCATGGGCTAAAACCACCTGTTACAGGTGTTGCCGAAAAAGACTATGCGACGCAGGCGAGGAACGGCGAAATGATCGAGGAATGCGACCGCTATGTTGTATTTTAGGAGGTAACGCACGAAATGGAAAATATCAAACATGTGGCCTTTTTGATCAGGAAAAAAGAGGACCTGTGGGAAGGCTCCCGCTCTACCCTGGGCCTTGCAGTTGAAAACTACTATTCGTATATGTTCGTACTGGACGTTGAAGTAGAGATGACTGATGCATACAAAGAAAATCTGGAATGGCTGGAAGACATGGAGTGTGAGTTTTTCTCTAATAACAAGGTGAACGCAGAGAAGCACGGCTTCAAATATATGAGTCTGGCAGAAATCGGCAAGAAATTGAAAGAAATGGATCTCATAGTACCATTCTAGTCTAGGAGTCTTATATGAAGATACTTCACATCTTGAAGACAGAGCCGGATAACAACACAAAAACCTTCATTGATATACTCTCTGAAGGAGAAGAGGCCGCCATATTCAATCTCAATAATGCCCAGACGAACTATGAAGAGCTGATAGATCTTATATTTGAATATGAGAAGACAATTGTCTGGTGGTAGCCACCTTAATTTCTAGAAACCTCAATTTTGGAACGGGAACATGGAAAAAGAAAACACCCAAGCTACTCAGTCCTCGAAGGCACCACAACCAAAGATACCATTAATAAGGAGAGGGGCTCAATCAAAAGTGCCGCTGCAAGCGGCTATTATTGGGGCCGGTACGGCCTGCAGTGATCTTTTGACCTATCTCGCTGATGAGAGACTGGCCCGACTGAATGTGGAAATCATTGGCGTTGCCGACCCCAACCCGGAAGCCATTGGTGTTTCCCACGCAAAGAGATTGGGGATCTTCACCACTCAAGACTTTACCCAACTTTACTCCCTGCCTGGTTTGAATCTCCTCATCGAGTTAACGGGGTCGATGGAGGTTAGGGAACGAATGATCCGAACAAAACCCCTTCATGTGAGTTCTATTGACCACCGTGGTGCCCGCCTCCTGTGGGATGTGATCCAGATCGAGGCTGAGAAACAACAACTACAAAGAGAATCAGAGGAAAAGCTTCGCCTGTTCCTAGACTCCACCCATGATGTTATCTGTATCAAGGACCTTGAAGGCCGCTACCAATATGTGAACCCAGCTGCCATTGAGGCCGTAAAGATACGGCCAGAAGAGGCAATAGGGAAAACCGATTTCCAGATTTTTCCATCCAGAATGGCCACCGCCATGACTGCACGCGATCAGCAGGTTATTAGCCAGCGTACCACCCTAATTTTTAAAGAGAAGATGCGCATCGGGGATCAATTCCGCCATTTTCACACGGTACGATTCCCAATACTTGACGATCAGGGAGAAATGGTGGCGTTAGCCATTGTTTCACGGGATATGACCGATGAGGTCATCCTCCAGGAAGAGTTGCGCCATAGTAAGGAATACGTAGAGAACATCTTAAGCAATTCCTCGGACATGATAGTGACCACCGATCTCAAAGGACGCATCGTAACATTCAATACGGGCGCCGAGCGTATGCTTGGTTACGGAAAAGAAGAGATGTTGGGTGGTGATGTAGAAAGCCTGTGGAAAGTACCGGAGGAGCGGCGGCGACTCATGGCTGAGGTCGAAAAAAAGGGAGCCGTCAATAATTACCCCGCAGTCCTCATAAGAAAAGGTGGTCGGGAGATAGAAGTGAGCCTATCCCTTTCGCAGTTAAAAGACAGCGAAGGAAGAGTTCTGGGTACCGTGGGAATAAGCAAGGACATGACTGAAGAGAACCGGTTGCGCCGCCAGCTCATCCAACAAGAACGCCTGGCTGCCGTAGGCCAAACAGTGGCTGGCATTACACATTGCATGAAGAACGTCCTGAATGGGCTTAAAGGCGGATCATATATGGTCAATGTGGGTCTA
>DATKYC010000208.1:0-4317 GCA_035528695.1 Acidobacteriota bacterium
TGCCCTTGGATTTGCGAACCGGGCGGGGTTGGCCTTTGGCGGTATCCAACCAGGCGATTATAAGAAGATGCTCGCCTATCAGAAAGACCGGGTCTTTGCGTTTGTAAACGCGCTGGGCGATGTCAATGCGGAATGGGCGGCCAATGCTGCCGGGTGCATTAACTGGGGGTTTCCAACCATTGCCGATACGGATATTCCAGAGGTGCTACCCACGGGTGTCTGCACTTACGAGCACGTGGTCGCCAATGTGGGCCATGATGAAATGCCCCAGAGATCTATAGAGATCCGTGGCCTCAAGGTCACCATTACGGAGATCAATATCCCCTTGGCCTACGGGCCGGCCTTCGAGGGGGAGCGAGTTCGGAAGGACGATCTCTTCCTTGAGATGGGCGGCGGAAAGACCCACTGCACCGAGCTCTGCAAGATGTCTGAGATGGACGAGATCGAGGACGGCAAGGTAACCGTTGTCGGTCCAGACATTAAGGATGTAAAGAAAGGTTCTACCTTGCCTTTGGGCATATACGTACAGGTCGCGGGCCGGAAGATGCAACCGGATTTCGAGCCTATTCTGGAAAGGCAGATCCATCACCTGATCAACTATGCCCAGGGCATCATGCATATCGGGCAGCGGGACATTGCCTGGATCAGGGTGGGAGAACCCGCCGTAGAGAAAGGCTTCACATTGAAAGACATAGGGGTGATCCTCCATGCCAAATTCCATCAGGACTTTGGGAGCATCCTGGACAAGGTGCAGGTGACCCTGTACACCAAGAAGGAGGATGTGGACAAACTGACGAAAAGGGCGAGGGGTGAGTACAAGACCAGGGATGAACGCGTTGAAAAGATGACCGATGAGGCTGTGGAGACATACTATTCCTGCACTCTCTGCCAGTCCTTTGCCCCCAGCCATGTCTGTATGATCAGTCCTGAGAGGACGGGTCTGTGCGGGGCCTACAACTGGATGGACTGTAAGGCCTCTTTTGAGATCAATCCGACTGGGCCCAACCAGCCTGTGGAAAAGGGTGAGTGCCTGGATCCCAAGATGGGGCAGTGGAAGGGTGTCAACGACTTTGTGTATAAGGCCTCTCGACAGACAGTAACCCATTACAACTTTTACAGCATGCTGATCGACCCAATGACCACCTGCGGTTGCTGTGAGTGTATTGCCGCGGTGTTGCCTACCTGTAATGGAGTCATGACGGTCCACCGTGATTATACCGGTGAGACCCCCTCCGGGATGAAATTCACCACCCTTGCGGGTGTAATGGGAGGGGGCCAGTCCTCTCCCGGGTTTGTGGGTCATTCCAAGTATAATATCACCCAGGGGAAATTTATCGTAGGCGATGGTGCGCTTCTTCGCATGGTGTGGATGCCCAAGTCCTTGAAGGAGGAAATAAAAGAGCGACTGCTCAGGCGGGGGAAAGAACTTGGAGTTCCTGACCTTATCGATCGGATAGCGGATGAAACAGTAGGAATAACCGAAGATGAGATCCTGCCTTTTCTCCAGGAAAAGGACCATCCGGCCCTGAAGATGGACTCCATTGTAGGGTAAAGGTTATACTGGATTCGGGCTAATAGGACTACGGTAAGAAAGGTAAAAAAGTTCCGAATATTCTATTCATGATGAGGAGTGTATTATGGGATTAACTGGAATTCAGATTTTTAAGCTGTTACCCAAGACGAACTGCGGTGAGTGCGGCGTTCCGACCTGCCTTGCCTTTGCCATGAATTTGGCCTCTGGAAAGGCGGAGTTGGATTCCTGCCCGTATGTGTCGGATGAGGCAAAGGAGCAGTTGGCTGAGGCCTCTGCCCCGCCCATTAGGCCTGTGGCTGTTGGTGCGGGTGTGAGAAGCTTTAAGACGGGCGGGGAAACGGTCATGTTTAGGCATGAGAAGACTTTTTACAACCCAACAGGCCTGGCCGCGATGATCGCGTCAGACGTAGATTCGGGGTCCCTGGACAAGAAATTGAAGGAATGGAATGCCCTTCAGTATGAAAGGGTGGGCCTGAACCTGATACCTCAGCTCGTTGCATTGAAGGACGTAAATGGGGATGGTGCGGCATTTGCTGCTACTGCCAAGAAAATCGCAGAGGAGAGTGAATTTGGTTTGGTCCTGATGAGCGATAACGTCGAGGCGCTAAAGGCGGCGGTGGAAGCATGCGCTTTTAAGAGGCCTATCCTTTATGCAGCCACCGCTGAGAATGCAGAGGAAATGGGAAACCTTGCCAAAGAGAGCGGCCTTCCGTTGGCAGTAAAGGCAGATAAGGTAGACGATCTTATTGCACTGAGCGATAAATTGACGGGGATGGGTCTCAAGGATCTCTTGCTAGATTCTGGCTCTCGAGAGATGAAGCAGGTCTTTGAGGACCAGGTAGCCATCAGAAGGGCGGCGCTCAAGACCGGCAATCGCTCTTTGGGTTTCCCCGCAATCACCTTTCCATGTGAAATGGCAAGCAATCTGGATATGGAGACGGTTATTGCCGCTATGCTTATTGCAAAGTATGCGGGGATTGTGGTCCTCTCAGATTTTAAGGGCGAGAACCTATTTCCTCTCTTGCTGGAAAGGCTGAATATATTCACAGATCCACAGCGGCCCATGACAGTGACACAGGGGATCTACGAGATCAATGGGCCTGATGAGAATTCCCCGGTCCTCATCACCACCAATTTCTCTTTGACTTATTTCATTGTGAGTGGTGAGATAGAGGGAAGCAGGGTGCCCAGCTGGCTTCTCATTATGGACACGGAGGGCCTTTCGGTTATGACTGCGTGGGCCGCAGGAAAGTTTGCGGGTGATGCGGTGGCCATATTCGTGAAGAAGTCTGGCATTGCCGACAAGGTGGCAAAGAAGAGGATTATTATTCCTGGGTATGCAGCCTCCATCAGTGGAGATATGGAAGAAGACCTCCCGGATTGGGAGGTTATTATCGGTCCCAGGGATGCATCCTTGATACCCAAGTTCCTTAAGGATTTTGTGAAGTAACTTGCATATGAGTACCTTGAGTTGGTTGTGGTCGTTGGGGATTTGTGCCTCAAACCTCAACGACACAACGAGCTCAGATACACCTAAACCCTAGACTCGAAGAGGGAGTGTACCAATGTTACTGATTGGAGAAAGCTTGAATGTGATTAACCGGGTTATTGGGCAGGCCTTTAAGGAAAAGGATCCGGGTCCCATTGCTGAGGAGGCCATCAGGCAGAAAGAGAAGGGAATGGACTGGATTGATATCAATTTGGGTCCGGCACGGAAAGGGGGGCCTGAATTGATGGAGTTTGTGGTGAAGACTGTGCGGGAGGCCATAGGGGACTCGCCTCCACTCTGTCTGGACACCTCCAACATCGAGGCGATGGAAGCAGGCCTGGCGGTCCACAAGGGAAAAGCGATCATCAATTCAATTATGTGTAGGCCGGAGCGGTATGAAAAAATGATACCTCTTGCAGTCAATTATAAGGCCAGCATGATCGCGCTCATGTGGGGACCCGAAGGGCTCCCAAGGGATGAAAATGAGAGGGCGGCCCTTGCGGTGGAACTCATTTACGCGGCCAATGAGGCAGGTGTTCCCAATGAAGATATCTTCGTTGACGGGATTGTCACGCCGGTCAATATCCAGCAACCGCAGCTCATGAGCCTAATGGCCTTTCAGGAGATGCTGCAGGATATAGCCCCGGGTGTAAAATCGACCTGCGGACTTTCCAATATTTCCAATGGGCCGCCGGATCATCTCCGACCGATATTGAACCAGACCTATATGGTTATGTTGGAGAGAAAAGGGATGTATTCATGCATCGCCGATGCTTACGATGACACGCTGGTAGCCATAGCAAGAGGGCAGCGGCCTGATATCGTTGGGGTTATCCATAAGGTGATGGATGGTGAGGAAATCGACATGGGGTCCCTCTCCAAGGAACTGAAGGACTACGTGAAGACCGCAAGGGTTATCCTGGGCTATTCCCTTTATTCTGATTCCTGGCTCGAGCTGTAAGAGATTTAAAAAATTTAATTGCTTGTGCACCTCATGAGGTGCCTCATTTGTTGCGTGAGGGCCTCCTCGTAGAGACTATAGATCTGTGCGACTTTCATGAATGAGAAATAAAGCGCACGGGAACCTATGCGGGGAGGTTTTTTATTGGTTTAAGGTGTGTTAAGATCACCGGAGGAATCATCGATAGGCTTAATTGATTGCCCCTGCTCGTTCTAGGGCTAAATGCGGTCCCCCAGGGACTGCTTGAGACGGTAAGCCAGTGAATCACGTCCTTTTTTTCTTTCCTTTTTTTGGTTTTATCCTCATTGTTTATGGCGCCCAGGTCTGACCTTT
>DATKYC010000209.1:0-9569 GCA_035528695.1 Acidobacteriota bacterium
ATCCTTTTACTTCCAGGGCTGAGACAGCCCTTCAAATTCTTAGTACCGAGGCTGACCTTGGTCTGGGTATGGGTCTTGAGCACAGGGAAGTCTATCAGGAAGTCCGTTTCCAGAGGAGCTGCGGCCACTCTGATCTTAAAACCTTCGACCTTAAACTCCTTGAATGGCCCTCTGTTGAAATCCACAGTATTGATACCAAACTCAGAGGCTATCTGGTTCATGCCTGACCAATCCATGGCCGACTCCGTGCTGGTACCGAATTCTTTAACGATGATAGAGCCCTCTCCGATCGCTATCTCACCGCAATCATGTTCCTTTAGAAGGGCGACTAGCTCTCTCACGAGCTTGGCAGAGGTAACAATCCCTCTAGGCTTCTGGGTGGGTGGTCCACTGATTACCAGATTTGGTTTGATCAGGACCCGATCTCCCGTCTTTAGATCCCCAAGCCCTCCGCAAAGCTCTAGGGCCGTTTTTAGAGAGTGAGAATCGGGGGTGTATCTGACCAAAGACACGATTTCTTGAGTCACTTTTCTCATATGCCATGCCGTGGGTTCACGTGATCTGTTTCTGAATCCTCTCAATAATCTGCAATCTCTATACCGTTACAATTTTCCCGCTACCTTCTCCTCCCAGAACTGTCTGTCACATTGGAGAAAAGCCTCAAAAACGGGGATAGAGCGAAAAAGAAATCTTGAAATTGCTTTCTACGTACCCTTTTTAGATTGATTTTTCAAAGGCTAATTTGTATAGGTTTTAAACAAAAATTACCTGTTGTTGAGTTACCAGACTATTTTATGGATATTCCAGAACTTCCATATCAAATTATTGATATGCTCTCCGATGCAGTGGCCGTTTTGGATCAAGACGGCCAAGTGGTATATGCAAACCGTGCATTTGAGAGGCTATATAACCCTTTCCATGATCCCACGAAAAAGACGCCCTGCCAGGAACTCCAAAACGTTAATCTAAGGGTCCGGCAATCAGGTGTTGCATTTGCAGCAGAAAAGGTGCTGGTTCCTCCTATTGGCAAGAAGTTTGAGGTCTTTGTCTACTCTTTAGACATGCTCACCAAAAAAGAGGGTTTCAACCTGGTGCTTGTAAAGATAGGGGGTCATAGAAAGGAGCCTGAATTTACCATAGCAGAAGAATTGGTTAACTCCTATATCAATGAACAAAAGATTCTTTCAGAGCAACTGGCGCCCGAGTTTCGTGAGCTGAAAGGAGAGGATCTCAACTTCAAGATGGCACTCCTTAATGCGCAGAAAGCCGCAAGAACCGAATTACCCATCTTGATTGTAGGGGAGAGCGGTACGGGAAAAGAGGTGCTGGCGCGCGCAATTCATCTGTCCAGTCGCCGCAGGGGCATGCCGTTCGTTGATATTAATTGTGCTGCAATACCCGATACCCTTATAGAAAGCGAGCTTTTCGGTTATGAAAAGGGTGCTTTTACCGGGGCCCGACCTGAAGGCCGACATGGACTTTTTGACCAGGGCCACAAAGGGACCATATTCATGGATGAAATCGGTGACGCGTCCCTTCAGACTCAGTCGAAGATTCTCAGGGTGCTACAAGAGGGACGTTTCAAAAGGATCGGGGGAACCCAAAATGTGCAGGTTGATGTGCGCCTCATCTCTGCTACCAACAAAGACCTCTCACGGTTGATGGATGGAGGGCGGTTCCGTGAAGACCTGTACTACCGCCTCAATACCATAACCGTTACTTTGCCACCCCTGAGAGAGCGTCAAAACGATATCGGTTTGCTGGCAGATCATTTCTTAAAGGAGTACAGCAAGCCGGGGGGACGGAGTTTAAGGTTCACTGAGGATTCCCTGGAACTCTTTCAGGGCTATGAGTGGCCGGGAAATGTACGGGAACTAAAGGGCGTGGTGGATTACGCTGCCACAATGGCCGCGGATTCTCTTCTTACCCCTGATACCCTGCCCAGTTTTCTTTACGCTGAAGGAGAACCCCGCCGAAAGGGGAGGGAAACTGAATTACCCTATTTTGTACCCGGTGAGAAGAACAAGCTTTTAAATACCATACTCCAACAGGTGGAAAGAAATTTGATCAAAAAGGTGCTTGAAAGATCTGTGAGCAGGACAGAAGCCATCAAGACGCTCGGGGTAAGCAGGAGAACCTTTTATGCCAAGATCAAACAGTACGGCCTCGATTAAGTTCTCCTATCTGTCTACTAATTAAACAAATGATCTCTCGGATTTTTCCCCTTTTTTCCCCTATCTTTTAAATAGCCTTACATAACAAAGACTTACAGGGTATGGCCTGTTAATTGCTAAATCCCCATGAAAATAGGTGGGAATACCTCATGGGTAAAGGCACGTCCTTCCCGGCATGGTGGGGTTTAGATAGGGAGTGGATTCTTTACATTTGCAAAAGATTAAACTTGGAAATTAAAGTGATGATTGAGGGTTTCCGCAAATCAATTCAACCCTTTTGTGGGCAGGATCAGGGCTCCACTATTAAGAAAAGAGGAGGAATGATGAGTATCAACAAGGTATTTGTTGTTGGCGCAGGCTTGATGGGCAGCGGCATAGCGCAGGTGTGTGCCCAGTCCGGCATTGAGGTGATTCTAAACGACGTTAACCAGGAGGTTGTAGATAAAGGCCTGGAAAACATTGCGTGGTCAGTGGGGAAGTTTATTGAAAAGGGAAAGTTGTCGGAAGACAAGGCTAGTGTGCTGGGCCGCATTCAAACCTGCAAAGACCTTTCCATGGCCGCAGAGGCTGATCTGGCCATAGAGGTGGTATTTGAAAAACTGGACCTCAAGCAAGAGGTATTTAAGAAATTGGATGAAATTTGCAGACTCGATACCCTATTGGCGAGCAATACCTCTGCGATCCCAATAACCGAACTCGCGGCCGTGGTCGGACGGCCGGAAATGGTGGTGGGCCTTCATTTCTTCAGCCCAGTTCCCATGATGCAGGCCGTGGAGGTAATCAGAGGGATAGGGACTTCTGAGGAGACCATGGAGGCAGGTGTGGATTTCATCCGTAGAATAGGGAAGGAACCAATCCGGGTAGAGCGTGATGTACCCGGTTTTTTGCTCAATCGAATCAATCTGGTGAGCTATGTTGAGGCCATTGGTCTGGTAGAACAGGGCATAGGAACAATAGCAGATATTGACTCAGGGTTTAGGCTGGCCTTTGGAAGAAAGATGGGACCCTTTGAAACAGGGGACATGGTGGGGTTGGACGTATCCTATGGGGCACTCATGGCCATATATGAAGAGAGCAAGGACATCCGTTACTATCCGCCTCAGCTATTGAGACGGAAGGTTAAGGTAGGGCAACTGGGGCGTAAAACCGGTAGGGGCTGGTATGAATACGATGATAGCGGCAAAGGGAAGGGGGATTAGATGGGCCAGGGACTTGCGTACTACGAAATTAGAGACCGGGTGGCCATAGTCACGATTGACCATCCGCCCATGAATGCCTTGGATGTGGCAACCAAGGAAGATATTGGTGAGATATTTGTGGAGCTCGATGCCCGGAGGAATGAGATCAGGGTGGTGATATTGCGAGGGGCAGGGGAAAAGGCCTTTGCCGCAGGTGCTGATATCAAGACGTTTTTGGAATTAAGGCCTGACACGGCCAAGAGGCGCCTAACACGGAGTCATCAGATCTATGCAATCGTGGAGAACTTCGAGTGGCCCGTTATTGCCGCCATCCATGGATTCTGCCTGGGCGCCGGCCTGGAATTGGCGCTCTGTTGTGACATCCGTTATGCAGAAGAAACGGCGAAATTGGGTTTTCCCGAGGTCAACCTTTCTGTCTTCCCGGGAAATGGCGGGACCAAGCGCGCCCTTTATCAGGCCCCTTTGGGCAGGCTCAAAGAGTTGGTCTACTCAGGGGATATGATAGGTGCGGCTGAGGCCTTTCAATTGAGCCTAGTGGAAAAGGTGACAGCGACGGGTCAGGTAATGGATGCGGCCATGGAACTTGCTGCCAAGATCAAAAAGAGAGGCCCATTAGGTGTTGCATCAGCAAAGAAAGTATTGAATCGTACCAGGGACATGGCCCTTCAGCCAGGGCTGGAATTGGAGTCAGATTTCTGGGCAAATCTTACGGCTACAGAGGACATGAAAGAAGGGGCAACAGCCTTTATTGAAAAGAGGAAACCAAAATATAATTGCAGATAATTGGGTTGAAAGACAATAGATATTCAGTCGTCAGCAAAGGAGATTTAAATTGAAAGAAATTGTTATTGTTAGCGGGGTGCGGACTCCCATCGGGAGGTATGGCGGGGTTCTTAGGGATGTGCCGGTATACAAATTGGCTAGTATAGTCCTAGACGAGGCGGCCAAAAGGGCCAAGGTGAAGCCTTCCGATGTGGATGACGTTATCATGGCCCAATCTTACCAGAACGGAGAATGCGCAAACGGGGCTCGCATGGCGCTCCTTGAGGCAGGATGGCCTAATGAAGTTCCAGGGGTGACAATAGATCGTCGTTGCTGCTCGGGTCTGGACGCCATTTTTTGGGGTGTAATGAAAATACAGACTGATAATGCGGATATTATCGTTTCGGGCGGGATGGACAGCATGAGCCAGGCGGAATTCTATGTTCCTGGCGATATCAGGTGGGGTTTAGGTGGAAGAAGCGACCAAAAATGGGGTTTTATGCCTAAAGGACATGGCGCCCTTTCCATGTGGGGAATACCCTTTTATGACAGGATACAGCGTGCAAGGGTTATGTCCCAGCCTGTTGATAGGTTCGGTGAACTCAATTCCATGATGACCTGGGCAGAAACAGCAGCAAAAAATGAGCATATCTCACGCCAGGAAGCAGATGAATGGGCACTCCGAAGCCAGCAGAAAGCTATCGCCGCCATAGACTCCGGAAAATTTAGCGAAGAAATCGTTCCTGTGCCAATCCCGCGAAGAAAAGGGGAACCGGTGATCTTTGATACGGATGAAACACCCAGGAGAGATACCACCCTGGAAAAACTTTCCAAATTACCAACTGTTTATCCAGATGGAGTGTGCACAGCAGGAAATTCCTCTACTGAGAACGACGGCGCGGCCGCTTTGGTATTGATGACAGAGGACAAGGCCAGGGAATTGGGCGTGGAACCTATGGCCTATTTCAGGTCTTGCGCAGTGGCAGGTGCTGATCCGACCCTCACTTATCCCGCAGTGCCCACATCTGTAGAAAAGGCACTTGAAAAGGCAGGAATCACCATAGATCAGGTTGATATTATTGAGATACAGGAGGCATTTGCGGTACAAGCACTAGCCGATGCGAGGATGATGGGAATCAGGGAGGAAGACTTTGACAAAAAGATCAATGTCAATGGTTCCGGTGTTTCTCTCGGCCACCCCATAGGCGCGACCGGGGCCATGAGACTGGTTACCTTGCTCAATGAAATGAAAAGGCGCGGTTCCCGCTATGGATTGGAGACAATCTGCGGCGGCGGCGGGCTTGGTATAGCCGCAGTCTTTGAAAGGAAGTAATTATGGGAGAGAAATGCACGAAATAACTATAGTCGAATGCGCCCCAAGAGATGGCATGAGATTGGTGAAAGGGGATATTTGCTTGGAGGAAAAAGTCTCTTTCATCGACGAGTTGTCAATGACTGGTATTAAGAAGATTGAGGCAGTATCGTTTGTTCATCCCCAGCTTATACCCCGGATTGGAGATGCAGAAGATGTAATGAAGTTAATACAAAAAACGGCAGGGACTTCATATATTGGTGTAACTCCAAGCGAGGTAGCCTGCCGAAGGGCTATGCTCACGGATATCGATGATATCCTGGTACTTGTTGCTGCAAGCGATGTATTTAATCAGGTGGCTCTTGGTTATTCATTAAGGGAGATGCTGAATAAAGTCCTACCCTCCATTATTAATGTGGCCTTGAACAAAGGGAAAGGTATTAGGGCATATATATTGACCTCATTCGGCTGTCCCTATGAGGGAAATGTGCCGGTGCGTCAGGTTGAGGAACTTGTTTCAAAACTGGATTTTATGAAGGTGAGTGAAATCTCTCTTGTTGACAGCACTGGCATGGCTACACCTGTGCTTGTCAGGGAGCTGCTTTCAACATTGTGTAAAATGGATTTAAATGCGGGTCTTGCCGTTCATTTTCATGACACCAGGGGCATGGGAATGGCCAATGCCATGGCTGCCTTTGAGGCGGGGATAAAAATTTTTGATACTGCCGTTGGGGGGATGAGCACCCTGGCATTCGGCGCGCCTGAACAGCAGGTGTCAACGTGGAACATTCCAACAGAGGACCTGGTCAATATGTTTGAATCCATGGGTGTTAAAACCGGGATTGATCTGGATCGTCTCCTTTCATGCGTAGCCATAGCAGAAAAGATGGCAGGAAGAAAGCTCACAGGCCATATCCTCAGAGCAGGCAACACTCATCGAATCTTCAAAACTCCCCAAAGACTAAAAATAAGCTAATCGGAGAAATAGAACTTATGGATTTTGAACTTACGGAAGAACCTTCTATTTTTAAGGAGGCCATTAGGGAGTTTACTCAGAAAGAAATTGCTCCATTACTGAGCCTAATTCTGGCTCGGACGCTGCTTCTATTAAAACCCATGCAAAACGGGATGGTGACGATTACGTTATCAATGGGAATGAACTACCCCGCCGCAAGCGGACGAGGTATCTGTCAAAGGAAGTTTTCGTTTTAAACGTCGCAAAAGATGGGGAATATAACCCGATCAGAATTTGATAAAATAAAAAAAGAGGGAGATTTTTATGATGGAAATAAAAAAAGTTGCCGTAGTCGGCATGGGGACCATGGGCAGCCAGATCGGGATTGTCTGCGCTAAAGGAGGCTTTGAGACAGCGATGGTAGACACAAGTCCCCAACAGGTGGAAAGGGGTCTGAAGAATATACAGGCATTTTTGCAGGGCCAGGAGAAAAAGGGAAAGATCGATCAGGAAGCAAAGGACAGGGTCCTTTCTCTTATCACCACTGACACGGATATTCCAAAGGCCGTCAAAGATGCTGACCTCGTAGTTGAAGCGGTCTATGAGGATATAGATATAAAAAAGGAAGCCTTCAAAAGGATGGATGAGGCCGGCCCGGGGCATACCATCCTGGCCAGTAACACCTCAACCCTATGGATTGCGGAGATAGCCGCGGCCACAAATCGTCCGGAAAAATGCATTGGAACTCATTTTCTGATTCCCGCGGCTCTGACTCCCCTGGTTGAGGTCGTGCGTGGCCCGGCAACCTCTGATGATACCCACGATACGGTAATTGCCTTTCTCGAAAAGTGCGGCAAAGAAACAGTAACGGTTGCGGATTCGCCGGGCTTTGTCATCAATCGACTCTATCTTCCGATGGTCAATGAGGCATTTTTCGCCCTTGAGACCGGGCTTGCAAGTGCCGAGGAGATAGACAGGAGCTGCACAAAGGGGTTGGGCTTTCCGCTCGGCCCTCTGGCCGCGGCAGATGCCTTTGGTTTGGACATACTCCTTGCCTGCATGAACACTTTCTACAGGGAGCTTGGAGACAAATACCGGCCCTGTTCCCTGCTTGTGAAGCTCGTCAAGGCGGGTCATCTGGGCAGGAAGGCAGGAAAAGGGATTTATGATTATAGCAAATAGCTTGTCTGCTTGAGGGGTTTTGAATAATGTATTTCACAGATGAACAGAAAATGATTCAAGAGATGGTTGGAAAACTGGCTAAGGATAAGATTGAGCCCTTAGTCAAAGAGGCCGATGTGAAAGGTCATTCATCGCCTGAAATTGTAAGGCTCATTGCAGAAAACGATCTGTTGAAAATGGCGATTCCGGAAAAACAGGGCGGGATCGGGGCCAACTACACTACCATCGCCATGGTTGTAGAAGAGATCGCGAGGGTGGATGCCTCCACTGCCATGATCTTGTTTGTGACTCAATCGCTCATCCAGATACTGAAACAGTGGGGAAACGAAGAACAGAAAGACTACTTTTTCGGCAAGATGTCTTCCGGTGATAAGGTAAATGCTTTTTCCCTGACTGAACCTAATTACGGGTCTGAATCCGCGGCCATCCAGACAAAGGCCGTGTTGGACGGAGACCATTATGTTGTAAATGGCACCAAAATATTTGTGACCAACGGGGATATAGCGGACTTTATCCTGGTTTTTGTACGCACGGGGGAGGGAGAGAGACACAGGGGATTGTCAGCGCTGGTTGTGGAGAAGGGTACTCCCGGATTTTCAGTGGGGAAGCACGAGGATAAATTAGGGCTGAGGGGATCAGATTTGTCAGAGTTAATTTTCGAAGATGCCAGGGTGCCCAGGGGAAATTTAATCGGTCAACCAGGAAAAGGGTGGGATATCCTCATAAGCGACGGGGCTGATATGAGGGCCTATGGCCCTGGGGCAATGGCCCTTGGCCTGGCACAAGGGGCACTCGATTATGCAGTGGACTATGCTAAGCAGAGGGTTCAATTCGGGGGACCGCTAAGCGAACTCCAGGCCATACGATTCATGTTGGCCGATATGTCTATCCAAGTTGAGGCGGCCAGATCCCTCCTCTACCGGACCACGGCCCTGATGGATTCTGCCTCTGTTGATAAGGGATTGCGGAGCCGTTTGGTTTCTTCAAGCAAGTGTTTTGCCTCGGACGTGGCAATGAGGGTAACCACTGATGCGGTCCAGATCCTGGGTGGATACGGCGTCATGAAGGACTACCCCGTTGAAAGGATGATGCGGGATGCCAAGATGATCCAGATATTTGACGGAAGCAACCAGATTCAACGGGTTATTGTAGCCAGGAACTTGTTATGAAGAAATAAATATGTAGAGGAGGATTTTATGGAATCTACGGTTATTTATGAATCAAATGAAGGTATCTGTTCCCTGACGCTTAACCGTCCGGAGGTATTCAATGCCTTGAATCTCCAATTAGTCAAAGATTTGATCTCTGCCTTGAGAAAGGCGGAGTCGGAGCCTGAAGTTCGGGTAGTAATCCTGAAAGGCGCTGGAAAGGCATGGTGTGCCGGTGGGGACCTCGAAGAATTGCTGGAACTGACAGAGGGGAGCGCGGCTGATCGCCGGGCCTATCTCTTAGACTTCAAGGGCATGATCGACACGGTGAGGGGTATATCAAAGCCTGTGATTGCCGCAGTTCATGGGGCCTGCGTGGGCGGCGGAAATGAATTGAACATTGCATGTGATCTGACGATTGCCTCGGAAAAGGCCAGGTTCGGCCAGGCAGGGCCTAGGGTAGGCTCTATGCCCGCTTTTGGGGTTCCCCAGAACCTGCAGATACTTGTAGGCGAGAAACGTTCACGGGAGATAACCTACCTCTGCCGTCTATACTCGGCGCGGGAGGCAGAGGCTATGGGCTGGATTAATAAGGTGGTGTCGCACGATGAACTCGATAATGAGGCAGAAAGCTGGGCAAAAGAGATCGTGGCGAAGAGCCCAACGGCTATTACCCTGGCCAAGAAGATGCACAATCTCTACTACGATCTCTTCTCCTCGAGTGCGGCGCTCGGCGTTGAGATGTTGACCTTTTTCTGGGGTACCCCGGAAGCCAGGGAGGGTATGGTAGCATTCAAGGAAAAACGCCAACCTGTGTTCAACCCATAAAATTATGCA
>DATKYC010000210.1:0-5432 GCA_035528695.1 Acidobacteriota bacterium
CTGCTGCGTTACGCTTCATCTTTCGTCATTGCGGCGTACTGTAAGTACGCCTCATTCCTCAAGATTGTCCGCGCTGCGCTTGGACTCCCCACCCTGCGGGCGGGTCCCCGGTTTCGCAAGCCTTGCATTTGGAGCTTTTTACTGTGCCGTCCCATTTATGACTTTTTACGAGTTTATCAAGGACGCTAAGGCAATGGATCAATACTTACTGAACGGAGGTTCTGGAAAGGGTCCGACCAGCTCTATTACCCATAAGTCTTGGGAGGCCAAGGCCACCTTGAGTGATTCCTCAAGACCCTCGGGCGAGTCCACTTTGGTCGCCTTTGCTCCATAAGCACGTGCAAGGGCCACAAAGTCAGGATTCGCCAAGCGCGACTCGTACTCCTCCTTATAGGTAGTGCGCTGAAGATGGGCGATTACACCGTAGGCATTGTCGTTAACAACTATTATTGGAAAGCCGATACGGTGTCGAATACAGGTAGCCAGCTCATGGGCACAGTAGAGGAAGCCTCCATCCCCAATCAACGCAAGGATCTGTTTTTCCGGACATGCGATTTTTCCCCCAATTGCCGCAGGGAAAGCAAATCCTATGATAGATGAGCCTTTTGCTGCGATTAACCCGCCTGGAGAGTAAGAGGGGTAAAAATACTCTGCCCAGTATCCAAACTGAGTATTGTCAACAATCAGGGAACTATCCCGGGGCAACAGTTTACGGATAACCTCGAGATAGCGGATCTCAACATGCCTCTCGCGGATCTCTCTCAGTTCCTGATCCACCCTCTCCCGCATCTTTTGTATCCATGTGAGACGCCCGCTCCTGGCAGAACCTGACTCAACCTTCCCTGCCAGCGCCTTGACGATATTTCGAATATCGCCAACCAGGGCAATCTCTGCAGGAAAATTCTTGTTAATCCATTTGTCGTCCCAGTCCACATGGATCAGCTGGGGCAGGAGAAGTCCACGCCGCTTGGCATCCACATGCCGCAGTCTTGTGCCAATGGCCAAGGCCACATCACAAGACTTGCCTACCTCCCGTACCGCACCCCTTCGTGCCGCATTACCAAATGAAAGAAGATGATCCTCTGCAATGACCCCCTTACCATTGGCCGTGGTAATCACCGGTGCAGCCAACCTTTCGGCAAGGGTAATTACATCTCCTGCAAGGCCTGCCCGGGCAGCCTCAGCCCCGACAATGATAAGGGGTCTTTTTGCACCCTGAAGAAGCCTCAAGGCCTTATCGAGACCGGACAACCCCTCTGGCTTACCCCCATCTTGTTCCACACTTCCACACGTTTCTGGTGGAGCCTTGTCGAGAAGATCTGTCGGCACCTCCAGATAGACCGGGCCGGGTCTTCCGGTGAGCGCATACTCGATGGCTTTTCGAGTGAGGGCCTTAATGTTGTCGCCGGATCGAATGGAGATCGTGGCCTTGGTTATGGAACGAAAAAGGCTTTCCTGATCTTCAAGCTCATGAAGTACGCCAAGTCCTCGACCGATCTTTGAGGTCGCGATATTTGTGGTGATCATGAGCACGGGCGAACAGCTGCCCCATGCCTCCTGGAGTGCCGGAACCATGTACCCGGAACCGGGCCCGGTTGAGGACAAAACCACCCCCAGCCTACCTCCTGCGCGCGCATACCCGTCAGCCATGTGGGCGGCCGTTGTTTCCTGACGGCAAAGAATATGCCGGATTGAGGGCTCTTTTCTCAATGCTTCGTAAAGACTTATGTTGTGAATGCTCGGGATGCCGAAAATGATCCTTACGCCCGCTTCTTTAAGCGTTGCTACTATTTCGTCTGCGCCACAGTGCATCTAAGATTAGCCCCCTATATGAAGGAATGACGATTTAAGAAGGATATGGGCACTTACTCAAGCTGAAAACGAACTGGAATTCTTACCCACATTGCCACTTTCTCATTTCCTCTCATGCCCGGTTCGAATAGCCAGCTTCTCACAGAGTTCATTGCTGAGCTGTCCAGAATCTGGTAACCACTGGATTTCCATACCCGTAAATCACTTACATTTCCATGTTGATCGACGAGAACCTCCAGGACTACGGTGCCCTGATATGCCCTTTTTCGGGCCAACCTGGGGTAGTGCGGCCTAGGATTTTTTAGATACATTGGTCTCGCTTCCCGCAAAGGGTGAGCAGGCGGTACCGAGGCCACCTCGATCGCCTCCTCTGGGATGGTACCCTTTAGAACATCTTCCGAGATCGAAGGCCGAGAAGGGAAAAGATTTTCTGGTATCTCGGGTGGCGGTTCTGTCTGGGGAGGAGGCACCGGGGTGTAAGCGAGCGTGGGAGCTGCCTTGGGAAGATGTTCCTCTTTTTTCGGTTCCAAAGCTCTTCTAGTGGTCTTAGGTCGCTTCAAGACCTTTTTGAGAGGCCTCGGCTTTGCAGTTACCATTTGCTCCTGCCTCTTTATGACAGGGACAGTCTCTCTGTGTTGAATCTCGGCTTGTCGTAAAATGGGTTTCGCTGCTTCGGTTTTGGGCTGGTAGTAGGAGAGCGACAGGGTAACAATACGAGGTTTTATCTTGGGAGGAATTGTTTTTGTGAGCCACCTGGGCGTCATTGCCAAGACAAATCCATGAAGTGCTACGGCCAATGCCGCAGCCAGCAAGAAACGTTTCAACGTGATTGCTCCAACTCCGCCTGGAGTGAAATTCGGCTCAGTCCTGCCATCCTGATCTGATCCAGGACATTAAAGAGCTTCTGATACGGAATACTGCGATCAGCAAAAAGCAAGACACCCGGATCCGTACCACCCTGGACCTTTTTTCGTAGGGCCTCAGTTAAGGATTCCATTAGGACCTGTTCTTTATCCACATAGATGGACCCTTCTGATTTCACGGTTACAGAGAGTAACAGACGTTTGTCGATTCTGGCAGTGCTGGAGGAAGGCAGAACCACCGGCAATCCGCGGTGCACGGCCATAGACAGCATTGCATATATAAAAAAGACCAGAAGCAAAATGACAATATCGATCAGGGGAAGCATCTCAATACGCACCTTTCGCGCTGTTCTCAGATTTACTTTCATGCCGGATTCCCCTTTCGTTGGTTTGGCACCTGAGACAGCTTTTCGTATACGATCTCTAGACTCGTGGCGTATTTTTCAATGGTAAGCGCAGCATTTTCCACACGACTGTTGAAATAGTTATAGGGAAAGACCGAGAGGATCGCGATCCCAAGACCCGCCGCCGTTGTGATCAATGCCTGGGCGATTCCCGCGGTGACCGTCTCTGGATGTTCTATGCCGCTGGTACCCAAAAGCTCGAACGAGCTAATAATGCCGATCACCGTGCCAAAAATGCCCAGTAGGGGTGCAACTGTAATCATGGTATCCAGGACACTCATGTATCGACTCATACGCTTGATCTCTTCAGCCGCAGCCGATTCCATCGCCTTGGCCATGGAAAACTCCCTGTGAAGGATTCCGCCCACCAGAATCCTGGTCACATAGTCTTTTGACCCCGCCACCTTTTCCCTGACCGCTTCCCAGTCGCCTCTCTGGCATAACTCGAGGACGCGATCCAGAAGGGCCTGGTTTCGGCACATATCTTCTCTTATCCAGAAGAAGAGACGCTCTATAATAACTGTGAGGGCAATTATCGAACAGGCCAATAGAGGATACATAATTGGGCCGCCCTTTATAAAGATATCAATCATAACTCTTACCTCTCTTCAGAGTAAGCTCACTCGAGGTGTTCCTGTAGCCGGATTCTTGTCAACAATAACGGGACATCTATACACGGACTCGATGTTTGAGGTGGTAATCACCTCTTCCGGTGGACCTGTTGAACATATGCGGCCTTCTTTCAACATAACTATCCGGTCGGAGTAGTGTGCTGTCAAATCAATGTCGTGGGAAACCACCAGCACACACAGTCCCCTGTCATGACTCAAAGAAGAGATCAAATCAAAGATCTCTTTCTTATAACGCAAGTCCAGAAAGGAGGTGGGCTCATCAAGGAGAATAACCGCAGGTTCCTGAGCGAGAGCCCTTGCTATAAGCACCCGCTGCTTCTCACCTCCTGAGAGTTCATGGATAGGTCGATCTGCCAGCTCAAGACAGTGGGTTGCCCCAAGGGCCTTTAAGGCCACTCCCATGTCCTCCTTTCCCTCGAACTGAAACCGCTTCAGATAGGGAAAACGGCCCATGAGCACCACTTCGAGCGCGGAGAAAGAGAAGCGGAAATGGTTTTCCTGCGCCACCATCGCCACCTCTCTTGCCAGGGCCACCCTGGGATAGGTGGACACTGGCCTGCCCTTGAGCAGCACCTCTCCGGCTTGAGGAGTCAATATTCCGTCAACTACCTTGAGAAGGGTGCTCTTGCCCGATCCGTTCGGACCCAGGATTCCCAAGAGTTCACCCGGCTGAATTTCGAGCTCCAGATCCTTGAGGGCCCACGACTCGCCGTATTTAAATCCTACCTCCCTGAAGCTCAGGACCGGGTCCATTTACTCCCCCTTGTTTTGAGAAGGTAAATGAAGAAAGGTGCCCCAATAAAGGCAGTGATCACCCCGACAGGTAACTCACTCGGGGAAATGACTGTCCTTGCAACAGTATCCGCAATAATCAGAAAAATCGCCCCCCCTAATGCAGAAACCGGAATCAGTAAGCGGTGATCTGATCCAAAGATCATTCTTCCGAGGTGCGGGACAATGAGCCCCACAAACCCTATTAGGCCGGAAAAAGCAACCACAAGCCCTATGATGAGGGATACCACGAGAAAGCAGATCATTTTTGCTCTCTCAACGTCCACGCCCAACTGGAGCGCTGTCTCCTCCCCGGCGGTGATCAGGTTCAAGTGTCTGGCAAGGCTATAAAGCGCCACAAATCCCACCACGAGTGCAGGTGTAATGACCAGAGATTGGCTGTAGCCACTCTGGGAAAGATCGCCGTAGAGCCAGAAAAGCATGGTGTGAAGGCGATCGTCCGCCGCGGTGGCAATAAAAAACATAATAATGGCAGTGAAAAAGGCATTAATAATTACTCCGGCCAGCAGTATGGTTGAGGACTCCATTCCCATTTTCCTACTTCCCATAAGCAGCACCAGGTAGATGGTTAGAAGGGCTCCCCCAAATGACATCAGGGGAATCCCAAGGCTGAAGCTGAGGCCAAGAATAATTCCGAGTACCGCGCCGAAGGCGCCACCGCTTGAAACGCCCAAGATAAAAGGGTCGGCAAGCGGATTCCGCAAGAGGGCCTGAAACACCACGCCGCCAAGAGAGAGGGAAAATCCCACAAGACCTGCCAGCAAAATCCGGGGGAGCCTTATATTTAAAACAATGAGATTTGCCATATCCTTGACGTCGGGATCTCCAGTAAAAACTCCCCATAACTGTTTCATGGTCACCTCGGCAGTTCCCAGTAACAGTGAGATAAGTATGGTCAAGGATAGAAATAGGCACAGGGCGAGAGATAT
>DATKYC010000211.1:0-8232 GCA_035528695.1 Acidobacteriota bacterium
AAAAAATGGTCCCAACGTGGTAGGCCCCCTATTTCAAAGGACTCTCTTCTCAAGGGGTTAATTTACCGTAACCTCAGGGGCATCCATAAGCTGGTAGAGCTTGAATTTGAATTGCTCAATAATCCATCAATGGCTGAACCCTTGGGCTTAGATCCCTTAAAGCAACCGCCATCTGATGAGAGATTCTCTGAGTTTTTGCGCTCCAATCCGAATGGGTATTTCCAGGCCGTAAGAAAACTTTTGGTGCAAGAACTCATCAACGAAGGCGTTGTCCATGGAACTGGAATCGGATTTGATTCCTGCCCCATTGAAGCAAGTGTAAAGGAAAATAATCTAAAAACCTCGATTAAGGATCGTTATGATAAATATCGTCTCGTCTCTGGAGATAAGGACGCACGCCTTGGAGTTAGTATCCACTTTCCGAGTCCCTTCAAGAAAAAGATCCATTATTTCTGGGGTTATCGAAATCACATCATTAACGATCTGGAATCAGAGCTACCTCTTTGGGAAATCACGCTCCAAGCCAATAAAAGTGAAAAACCAGTAGGGCTCTCGATGTTGAAGGAACTGCACCAGGATTTTTCTTTGCCTATAGAGGTAGCTGCTGGGGACGCAAATTATGATGGCGAAGACATCCTGAAATATATCATCGAACAAATGAAAGCTGAAGCGATGATTCCAAGGAATCCCGGCAACACTCAAAATACCCCTTACACTGTGAAAAAGGACAAGATATACTGCCAAGCAGAACTCCCCATGTATCGAAAAGGCAGAATGACTACTAAAGGAATAACCTATTTCCAATATAGTTGCCCTTTACATTGGTCCAAAGAATTTCGTGGAATTTACCTCCTTTGTCCCGCAGGGCACCCGAAGTTTCTAAAACAGAAAGGCTGTAATGTACTGATTCGTTTGGCCCCAAGTGTTAGGGAAAAAATCAGTTACGGCACCCAAAGATTCAAAGACGTTTATAACCAGCGAACCTCAGTGGAAAGAGTATTTTCCAGGCTTTTATCCATTTCAATGCAAAAACCAACAGTCAAAGGCCTCCGGGCCGTAAGAAACCACTGTACAATTGCTCATATCACCGTTCTCTTGGTGGCATTAACAGCTTATAGAATAGGCTGTGAAGATAAAATACGCTTTGTTAAATCTTTCGTTCCGAATTTCCTGACTCAGTAGCATCTGCCACCCCAAGGCTCAAAAAAGGATTTTTGGGAAGCCCTACTTTAATAAAGGGGGACTTAATATTTCCCCCCTTTGAAAAGGGGGTTAGGGGGGATTTTGAAATCAAAGGCATTTCATATTAAATTCATTATGTTAGATGCAACTTTGACTTAGCCGTGGTGATGAACCCACCAGAAGCACAGGTGCACGGAGTCCGTGCTTCAGTACTTTAAGGCGTTCATTTATATCCGGGGGAAGGTTGGGAATAAAGCAACGGGGATCATAAGCTCTCAGTAAACTGGCCTTGGTCCCCTGGGGACTGCTATCCAGGCCATGCAGAAAACAAAGCTTCATTATCTCGACCCATTACCAATGTCAGTCTTCAACCTTCTCAATCCTTATGCTGGCACCGCCGGGTACACCTGCAAAAACCGTTGCATCTCCCTCGACCCGGCCAAACACATTGACGGCGCTGGCAGCCCGGATCTCATTGCCCTTGCTGGCCGGTGTTCGCCCAAAAAAGATGCAGAAGGCATGTCCGGCTGGCCAGTAACCCAGATCCCCCATATCCACAACGTCACTCGCCCCATCGGCCTCATTGAGATGCACCGGAATCCCAAAATAGATCTCCTCACCCCAGGTATTGGCCTGCGCCTCAAGGGGCAACGCATCCCAGATAGCGTCCGCGGTTGAGCTGTCGTTTAGTGTGGCCGTTGCCGATACATCATCTGCGGTTATTCGGATTTTTCGCATTCAATTCTCCCTTCGCATTCAATTAGGGTTATACTCCTGCATAAACAGCCGATGCTGCCTCTATTGCACCACCTTTCGTTTTCACTCCTTGTGATCTGAGTATAGATTCAAGGGCTGATAAAAAGAGAACTACGTTCCTCCTGCAGCAAACATGACCCATCAGGCCCACCCGCCAAACCTTGCCAGCCAGGTCGCCCAGACCTCCTCCAATCTCAACACTAAAATCATTCAGTAATGTCTTGCGTATAGTTACATCATCTGCTCCCTCTGGAATACGAATGGCATTTAACATTGGCAACCGCTCACCCTCCGGCACAAGCATGGAAAGCCCCATGGCCTCCACCCCTGCCACCAGGGCACGGTGATTGAGTAAGTGCCTGGCAAATCGGGCCTCAAGGCCCTCTTCTGCAACTATACGCAATGCCTCACGCAGAGCATAGATCATATTAATGGGGACCGTGTGATGGTACTTTCTTTCATCTCCCCAGTATCGACTCACCATACCCATGTCCAGATAGAAGCTGACAACCGGGCTCTTCCGGTTTTCAAGCGCCTGAACAGCGGCAGGGCTAAAGGATATGGGAGAGAGGCCCGGTGGACAGGAAATGCATTTTTGGCTACAGCTGTAGGCCAAGTCGATCCCCATCTTGTCAAGCGAGATTTCCATCCCTCCGAGTGAAGTAACCATATCCACCAGAAAGAGGGCCCCGCACTCACGGGCAATGCCTTTAAGTTCCTGGATGGGCTGGCATGCCCCTGTAGATGTTTCCGCATGGACAGCGGCAAGCACTTTTGGATTCCTGCCCTTTACCGCCTTGCGAACCACATCCGGATCAATGGCCCTTCCCCACTCGCCATCAACCCGGACAACTTTTCCCCCAACGCGGCTGACGATTTCGCCTATCCGCGCCCCAAAGAAACCACTGACGCATACCACAACCTCGTCACCCGGCTCAACCGTGTTTGCAATGGTGGTTTCCATTCCGGACATACCAGTACCTGACACGGGTAGTGTCAAGGCATTTTCGGTCTGGAAAACATATCTCAGCAGGCTCTGTGTGTCATCCATGACCGAGAAGAAATAAGGATCGAGGTATCCAACACATGGGGCAGACAGAGTCTGCAGCACACGAGGGGGCACACTGCTCGGGCCCGGCCCCATTAGTATTCGTTCCCCAGGATCAATGTCTCTGAAATCATTTGCATTTATGTTCATTTCTTGCCTCCTTTTAAACATGATTTGATGATTGAATCTAACCACACCGGTTGATTTTTTCAGACTGCGGCAGTATAGGCAAGAGGTTGCTGGGTGTCAAGTTTATGACTGCCATTCCTGTCCCGAAAAATCCTTTGACACCGAACAACAGGTCCTCTGATATCTTATTTCCAATCCATAGTCCTCGGCCCGTCTAATGGCCGCTTCAGAGGGTATGACCATGCGATTTACCCCGGCATCAATGGCAAGCAGTTCCATCCGGGTATTACCTCTTTCCCTTGCACAACCTAAACTGATTTGCGCCTCGGGAAATTTGAACCGTGTTTCGGCAATGATTTCCGCGACCTCTTCCGCACTTGGCGACTTCACGGTCTCTACAGGAGTCCCGAGAATTCGCATCAATGAAACGATGACCACCTGTTCCACGTCAAACTGAGCTATCATTTCAATGGCCTTCTTCTCGCCTTTGATCTTTCCGTAGTGTAGCCCGCACACAATATGGGGGATAATAGGCAAATTGGCCTTTTGCAAGGATTCCATGGAAGACATAATCTCGGAGACGCCAAAGTCAACGTGATAAATGTCCCGGTATGTATCATCATCGCCTATAACATCTATAAGGGCCTGGTCAACACCTGCTTCTTTAAGCCGGAGGGCTTTTTCATATTCGATCAGACCACTGTGTACCGAGATGTATAGACTGGTCAGCTCTTTTACCTTTTTTATGGCTTGGATAAACTTTTCCCACGGCAAACGCCCTTTTTCATCGCAGCCGCCACTGATCAAGACGCCGTGATTGCCCCTCTCAGAGAGGCGGACGCATTTTTCTATCAGGAGGTCCGGGGTCATTACGGAAATCATTGGCTCCAGGATTTTCCCCTGGCAATGATCACATTGAAGCGCACATTGACTCCCTGTAATAGAGATGGCCGGATACCTGCCGAAAATACCATTGTAGCAAAAAATCCCGGGGAGAAAAAAGGTAATACGCTTTCCTAAGTTCTCCCAGGACATTTCCCTGGCTTGTGTTAGCACATGAGAAATCATAAGGCTTTTTGACAACACAGTGTGGTTGTTTGCCACTCCTTTCTGGCATCTAAACGGAGCATTGGAGTGATGGAGTATTGGAGTACTGGATTTTAAAACAGTAAAATGTTGTGTAACCGTTCATGGGTCAGAGGAGTGGCTGGTTAGTCCCACACGCCATATCTTGTCGGCCAAGTCGCTTAAGGCCCTGTCAAGCTCTGCACAAAATCATAGGAAACAAAGGTTTGTAATGAAAGAGTCGCATTACTAATGTTTATTGACTTTCAACACTTTCATCCAGTCTTCAATCGTAATGCCCGGCGTTTCAATATTTTCTTCCGAATAGAATGTTTTCAGCAGGCCGAGGGTTTCTTCAACTGGGTTGCCTTTAAGTTTTGATTCCAGTCGGCTGATACCTTTTTCGGGAAAACAAAAAAAGTCTCCAGATATGGAGATGTCCCCGAACCTGCTTTCTGTCACCTCGAAATCTGCCCTTATTAGCCCGCCAGGCGCCTTGTGAATCCGGTGTAGCACTTTTGTTCCTGCACGAACCTTGACGTCACGACCTGAAACCCGCTTTCCGCCTTTCTGAAAAAGCCATTCATCGGTCAGCATGTGTAGACGTAGCTCATCAATTTTCTCCTGCAGGACTCCATCCTTTTTGCATGGTTCCATCGGCCCAAGCAGCTTTTGGAACTCTTCTGCCATGAGAGTGTTTAGACGTTTATCATTCCACTTTTTTGCCTCACTTGTTTTGAGCTCACGCCGGATGGTGGAAAGATTGTCTTTAAGTGTCTTATGCACTTTGTCACGAAACTTTTCATCCGGCACCTTCAAAATCCTCGCCATCATTTCATAGTCAAAGTCGACGATCAGATTTCCCACAAAGACAATGCAGTCACCCATCTCGGCGGCTCCAGTGCCGGATATCTTGCGCGTCCCAGCGATCAGATCATTAATAGGTTTATATTCTGCTGGAATTCCTATTCTCCGATACACATTAATAACCGGCTGCAGGAATTTTTCATAGAATGCCTCCTTCCTTTTGGGAACTTCCGGATTGTTTTTGTGCAGGATGAGATGAAAAAATAGCTGATCGCCATCTAAATAAACTGCCCCTCCACCCAGATCTCGCCGGAAGACTGGAATACCATTGGACTCACAGAAGTCAAGGTCCACTTCTTGCTCCACATCTTGATGAAAGCCAATACATACATACGGCGTTGATGGAGAGACCAAAGAGAGAGCCTCTCTTCCCAGGGCAGCAAGTGCATGGTAAATTAACTGCGATTCATCCCAGGGGACCTTCCCCAGGTTGTAAAGTTTCACGATTAAGCCCCCTTATTGTTTTTTGTGCTCGGTCTTAAGCGCCCTGTGGATAAGCTGTGTGATATCCAAAACATCAAGGGGGACCTTGTTCCTTCTCACATAGGTCATCATGGTCCTTACACATTGCTGGCAGGATGTAACGACAGCCTCAGCGCCGGTGCTCAGCACCTCTTCGATCTTCCGCTTGGCAATCTCTGCAGAAAGTTTTGCATCTATCATCTCGAGGTTACCGCCACCCCCACAACACTGACACTCCTCTCGATTTTGAGGAAGCTCTACGAACTCAACGCCCGGAATAGAACGGATGACCTGTCTCGGTTCATCAAACACCCGTGCCCCTCGCCCCAAATCGCACGGATCATGATAGGTGACTTTCAATGGAAGCTCTTGAAGAGGGACCCTTTTGTCTTGGATCAATTTCATCAGGAACTGAGTAGCGTGGCTAATCTGATACTTGTGGGGATAGTATTCCCGCCACATCTGGTAACAGGAAGGGCACGCAAAGACTACCTCCCTGGCCCCTTTTTCACTTACCGCCTCAAGGTTATGATCCATGAACTCCTGAAACATCTCCTTTAATCCTGCCCCCAGCATGGGAAAACCACAGCACCATTCATCCTCACCCATGAGAGTGAAGTCTACACCGCTTACATCTAAAATCTCCGCCAGCGCCATGGGAATCTTCTGGGCAAGAGGGAAATAGGATGCAACGCAACCTGTAAAATAGACTATCTCGGCCTTATCCTTGAGATAGCCATGTTCCGGGGCATCGCGCATGTCCTCAACCCAATCGGCCCGCTCTTCGTTATCTTCTGCAAAGACGTTCCGACTTTCCGCCAGGTTATCCCGAATCATCTCAATTTTTTTGGGGTAAGATTTTGAATGAACAAGGTCTTGTCTGAGAGACAGCCATAAGTCCTTAAGGTGGATACCAACCGGGCAGATTTCCTGGCAATTACCACAGAGCGTACAACGAAAGACCGTGTCACTGTAGTGCTTCCATTGTTCCTCAGTGGGCCCTTTTTTCCCAAAAAGCCTGCGGAAAAGCCCTGCCCGGCTTTTAAGGATCTGCGTGAGTCCCTTTATGCGAAAGACACCGGACAATTCCCCGTCATGGGAGGCGGAGACCGCGGGACACACATCCGCACAGACCTGACAGTTGGTACAGGCCTCCATCTCTAAAATCTGCCGGACGCTGTAATCCTGATTGGACATGTGGGCTCAGCTCCATAATAAGTAGGGAGTAAGCAGTAGGCAGTAGGAACAATGCCACTCCACTAATCCTCGCTGCTTACTGCCTACTCTTCCGCGTATTTCTCAATTTCTGCCAAGAGCCACTTTTCAACCGCCTCCTGCCCATAGATCAGGTTGGCGAGTTCTCCCTTATCATCCGGCTTGATCTTGTACATCCAGCCCTTGCCGTAGCAGTCATCATTGATTAAGCCCGGGTTCATTTCCAGTCCTTCATTTACTGCTACCAGCTCTCCATTGACAGGTCCATAGACCTTCCCCAGCCATTTGCCGGATTCTATCTTGGCAAATTTCTTGCCTACTTTCACCCTCTTTCCCTCATCAGGAAGCTGGATATACACGACCTCCCCGGCCATTGTCTGTGCAAAATCATCCATTCCCATGACCAGGAGATCTCCTTCTTCCTTTACCCAAAAATGATTCTCCTCGTAGTGCAAGTCATCCGGCATATTGTACCCTTGAATTTCCACTCGCTTACCTCCTTTTTTTCTACTCTGCTTCTTCCATCAATTCATTAACAAATTGAGATATATTGTAAATCTTGAATTTCTGCTTGCGCAATTTGGCATTGGCAAGATTGTGCACACAGGAATTACACTCTGTCAGCACCACCTCGGCACCGACTTCCTCAACCTCCTCCAACCTGCGGCGTGCCATGGCAATAGAGTTCTTGGCATAGGCGCCCCTTACACCACCACCGGCCCCGCAACAGAGGGAATCAACACGGTTGTGGCGCAGCTCCACAAAGTTTGGCGCAATCTTCCTGACGATCTCTCTTGGCTCTTCATAAATACCGCAGTGCCTTCCCAAGTCGCATGGATCATGGTAGGTCACCAGCTTGTCCGTCGTGACACCAAAGTCAAAATCTTTCAGGAATTGAGTGATGTGAAGGACTTTGATCCCCTTGTCCTTAAGTTCAGCATACTGAGGTTTGTTGTTGAAAGTCCGCGAGCAATAGGGGCAGCCGGTTATTACAGTCTTGGCCCCCGTGGCCATGATCATATCCATATTTTCTCTCACAAGATCCTCGTTCATGTCATATCCCACATCCTCCAGAACACCGCTGCAACATACTTCATCAATCAGGGTATAATCCACGTTGAGACGATCCAGAAGATCGAGGGTTTCCAGGGTGGCTTCATCCTCCCTGTAAGAACCCACGCACCCTATAAAATACACGTATTCGGCCTTTTTGTTTCGTTCCCTTTCAAAATCTTCTGGTTCATCTTCCCCGTAGATGTTGGTATGATTCTTTAGCACCTCGTTCATTCCTTTGAACGCCGGGTGACAGGAACCGATATTGACCATGTCCTTCCGCACCTGTTTGATGATGTCGGGCACGTTTACGCCGGAGGGGCAATTTTCGGCGCAGGCAGCGCATGTGGTGCATTGAAATAAGGTTTCAATGAGTTCGTCGTTTAGGTCGATGGTCCCATCCATGACTTCTTTAAGAATGAGCATCTTGCCCCGAGCATTATAGGCAGGGCGAA
>DATKYC010000212.1:0-2775 GCA_035528695.1 Acidobacteriota bacterium
CCAGGAGTGGTCTTCGGTAACGGCCTTCATCCCACTACGAGAGATTGCTTGAAGGCCCTTTCGTTTACTGCTAGGCAAAGGTCTTTTGCGCGAGTACTTGATTTTGGAACGGGAACGGGTGTCCTGGGGTTGGCCGCTGCCCTTCTCGGCGCTAAGAGGGTCCTGGCGGTTGACCTTAATCCATTGTGTGTTAGAACGGCCATTGAAAATATAAGGCTCAATAATTTAGGTGAGGCAATTGAGGCAATTGAGGGGCCTGCGGAGGATTTTTTCAACGAGGTTGCAGATCTGGTAGTTGCCAATATTCACTTTGAGGTGATCCGCAACCTGCTGGAGAGTAAGGTTCCCCGGAAAACGGACAGGTTTATTATTTCAGGATTGATGAGGAGCCAGGCGCAAGAGATTAGGTCGCAACTGGCTAAACTGTCTTTTCATCTAATTCGCGAGTGGGACCATGAAATGACCTGGTATACCATATTGGCGGAGAAGAGCTGATGTCGGGGGAGTAACTGCGGTTACTGGCACTTGTCGGTTTGATGTTGAGCTTGCTTAAGAAAAGGAGAGATAATCTATGCCGGGAGATAAAAGGATTGATATCGAAAAACTTCAAGGCTACAACTGCTTTGCTTGCGGAACAGCTAATCCTATTGGGTTGAATCTCCAGTTTTATCGTCTTGGGAATGCCGTATGTTCCGACATTACATTGAATAAGAACTATGAGGGCTGGCAGAATATGGCCCATGGCGGGATCATTTCCACCCTACTTGACGAAGTGATGTCGTGGGCGATCATTTATTTTAGAAGGACCTTTTTTGTGACCCGAAAGATGGATATGAAGTATGTGAGACCTGTACTGATAGGAATACCTTTAACCGTAAAAGGAAGGGTGCTTGATTCCTCTAAAGGTTCCAAGATAGAGGCGAGCGGCGAGATCCGGGATCATGAAGGCAGGCTTTTTGTCAAGAGTACCGGCGAGTTTGTGGAAGTCCCACGGGAGAGTCTCTCCTCGGTTCCCGAGCGGTTGAAAAAAGACATACTTGCATTATTCGGGAGGTTAGGTTAGCTCGCGAGTGAACATGCCAGGACCCCTAGTCCTTCCAGCCGTGGATACCTACTAAGTCCACAAACCGGCAACCGCCGAGATTCTTCTCGATGTAACTCCCCCTTTTCTTGGTAACCTTAATCAATTCCTGGCTGAATCTATTACCTACCGGAATTATGAGCCTCCCTCCCTCGCCCAGTTGATCGAACAACGGCTGTGGAATCTTAGGGGCCCCGGCTGTGACAATAATAGCATCATATGGCTCGTTATCCTTCCATCCGAGGGTGCCGTCAAATGCCTTGAAGAAGATGTTAATATAACCCAATTCGGCCAGGAGAGTTCTTGCCTTGACCAATAGATCCTTTATCCTCTCGACCGTATGCACCGTGTTCGATAACTCCGCAAGAATGGCGGTCTGATAACCACTGCCTGTGCCTATTTCGAGAGTTTTTTCTTTGCCGGTGAGGCCGAGGGCCTCGGTCATGAGGGCGACAATGTAAGGCTGGGATATGGTCTGTTTTTGACCGATTGGCAATGGGTGGTCATTATAGGCCTCTCCCACAAGGGCCTCCTCAATAAACAGGTGTCTGGGGACTTTCCCCATAACCTCTAGAAGCCGGGGGTCGCTGATCCCACGGGGGATCAGTTGATTCTTGACCATCTTTTCTCTGGCAAGACGGTAGTCGAGCGCCATTATCTCTCTTTTTGAATCTAGGTTTAGGAGGAAGTTGTCATGAGCGAGCAAACCTTAGCATAGAACTTGTCGGGATGTAAACTGGGCATGCATTCATAAAAAGAGGTGTTCGGCTCCCTGGTGGGGGTAAAAAACAAAGCAGGATGGGAGGAGGAGGGTCAAGAACCCTAATTAGATCAGTAATCTCGGGAATGATGTTGGTGCGGAATCTGGAGAAAGGCCTCGGGAAAAGAGATCCTGCCTGTCCCGCAGAAACGGGCTTCAGGGCGGACGAATCCCGGCCACTTGATGAGGAGCAATTTAGTGCCTTGCAAATCTTTTTAATGTTCGGGCAAATCCCGGGAGGGCCCTTTCAATGGTTTCATCTTCCACACAGTAAGCGATCCTGAAATGCCCAGGTCCTAGGAAGGCTGACCCGGGCACCGTAAGAATATTTTCTTCTTGTAGTGCATTCACAAACGCCACATCATCGGGAATAGGGGACTTGGGAAATAGGTAGAAAGCCCCATCTGGTATAGTGAAATCGTATCCGGCCTCTTTAAGGCCTTCAGTCAGAATATCTCTCTTCTTCTTGTAAAGTGTTACGTCAACGCAATCAAGTAACAAAGATGGAACTAACCGCTGCATCAAGGCAGGGGCGTTGACGTATCCGAGTATTCTATTACATAAGGTAAGCGCATCTTGAATGATCTTTTTTTCAGCAATGAGGGGATTCACCGCGATATATCCGATCCGTTCACCAGCCAATGAGAGATCTTTTGAAAATGAGGTTACCAAGAAACTCTCTTTGTACGCGTTAAGGATAGAGGGGCATTCTGTGCCGTTAAAAATTATCTTGCTGTATGGCTCATCTGATATCAGATAAATCACTTTCCCGTATTTTTGGTTGGATTTTGTCAGTAACTCCCCCAATTGATTGATTTGATCTTTTTCGTATACTTTTCCGGTAGGGTTGTTAGGGTTGTTTATCAGTACTGCTTTCGTGTTGGAATCTATAGCCTTTTCAATGAGAGAAAGATCCAGAGAGAATTCAGGTCCA
>DATKYC010000213.1:0-4046 GCA_035528695.1 Acidobacteriota bacterium
CTCCCCTGCCCCACTATTAGAGGAGAGGTGGAACCTCTCACGATTGGTGGCATACATGAGTTGGTCCAAAAGTTCGGAGATGCCGCGGAAAGGGCAGTTGAAGCGGGTTTCGAATTGATAGAGATCCACGGGGCTCATGGTTATTTAGTTAATCAGTTTCTATCGAGATTTTCCAACATACGGGAGGACGAGTATGGCGGAGATGTCGTGCGAAGAACCAGATTTGCGACAGAAATCGTGCGTGAGCTCAGGAGTCGATTAGGCAAGGCTTTCCCTCTCGCCTTCAAGATTAGCGCTGAGGAATTTGTCGCGGACGGCCTGACCGTGGATGAAAGTATCCAGATCCTAAAAATACTTGTTGAGGCGGGGATTGATGCGGTTCAGGTGTCAGCCGGGAATGATGCTACGCCCGAGTGGATTTGTCAGCCCATGTTCATGGAAAAGGCCTGCCTGGCCGAGTCTGCCGAGAAGGTCAAGAAGGCATTGGCTGTCCCAGTAATGGCAGTGGGAAGAATCAATGACCCGGTAATAGCCGATGAGCTCATAGAAAAGGGGAAAACCGATCTTGTGTGTATCGGCAGGGGATTGCTGGCAGATCCTGAATTCCCCAATAAGGCAAAGGAGGGCCGCTATGATGACATAAGGGCCTGTATTGCCTGTAACACCTGTATGGAATCTATCTTCCGAAAGGGCCGCATAGAATGCCTGGTCAATCCGGCCCTGGGAAGGGAGAAGGAAATGGCCTTTCATCCCGCAAAGAAGCCGAGAAAGATCATGGTAGTCGGTGGGGGACCAGGGGGTTTGAATGTAGCATGGGTAGCCGCAAGAAGGGGGCATAAGGTGCATCTCTTTGAAAAAGAATCTGTCCTGGGGGGCCAACTGGTATTCGGTAGTGTGACAGGCTACAAAAAAGAACTGCTAAACCTCATAAGATTCCAGAAGAGGCAAATCGAAAGATTCGGAGTCAAATGCCATCTTAACTACGAAGTCACGCTGGATACTGTGAAAAGGGAAGATCCTGATGTGGTGATCCTCGCCACGGGTTCATTACCGTTTATTCCACCCGTGGAGGGAATCGAGAAACACAACGTAGTAACTTTCAGCGAGGTTTTACATGGGGACCTGCCACTAAAAGGGAAGACTGTAGTTATTGGCGGTGGAGCAACCGGATGCGAATTGGCCCTGCATCTCTCGGAGAATGGCTGCCCCGTAACCATTGTGGAGATGCTTCCAAGAGTTGGAGAACGTCTTGAAACCATGACCCGGAAATTACTCCTCAAGAAGCTCAAAGAAAACGGTGTACAGATTAAAACGGAATTCAAACTGTCAAGGGTTGAAGACTCCGGGGTGATAGTGACTGGAAAAGATGATGAGGAACTGTTTCTTGAGGCGGAAAGGGTCGTAATTTCTATTGGAAACCGACCGGATAACAGGCTTTACGATCAGATCAAGCCCCTCGGCTATGAGGTCCGGCGGATTGGAGACTGCCTAGAACCAAGAAGTGCCAAAGCGGCTATTTATGAAAGTGCGGTCCTGGGTCGTTCGCTTTAGCCATTAGTTCTTGGTATGCGTTGTGTATCTCACTGAATCGTCTTCCAGCCAGTTCCCTGAATTCCTCTCCCAAATGATTCACTTTATCTGGGTGATATTTGTTCGCTAGTTTTCTGTAAGCCTTTCTTATTTCCCCTTGAGATGCACTTCTACCGATTCCCAGGACTACATAAGGGTCTCTTGACGCCCCTTCATCTCTAAAATTATTTCCTCCTCCCCTTTCCCGCTCATCATGAGATCCTTCCCCCCTTTTTTCACCGGATTCCCTGCTCCTCTCATAATAACCATCGTAGCCCAGCCTCTTTTTCCTGTAGACAAAGAAATACCACCAAAGGAGCCCCAAGATGATCAGATCATCTACCCAGCCCCAGCCTATAATGAAATCTGGAAAAAGGTCATAGGGAGAGAGGACATAAACGAGTGCTAGTATGGAAAGCAATACCTTCATGACTTAATTATAGCGATTTTTCAGGCTTCGCTGTCTCCGCCATTTTGATCAGCTCATCCCCTGATGTCTCAAGGAAAGCGTCCAAATCTTGTTTCCAATTGATCATGACATTTATGCCTTGTTTTCTGAGACTCCTGTTTTCCAAAAGACAATTGGCTGGCCTCCTGGCCGAGAAGCCCTCCAGATCTTTCATGCGACAAGGCTCAACTGTGGCCTTTATACCTAATTTCTCTAAGAGATATGTGGCATACTCAAATCGACTGCAGTAGCCCTCGGCTGTCGCATGATATGTCCCTCTTCCATCATTTCTAATTAGCTCCCGGATTTGTGTGGCTAGCCTATAAGCCCATGTTGGCGAACCGAACTGATCATTGACGACCATTAAGGCTTTCCCCCTTCCTTGCATGGCTTTGGTCACAATAGACTTGACGAAGTTTTTCCCCTTGATCCCGTAAAGCCATCCACTGCGAACAATAATGTAATTTGGAGAGTTGTCCCTCACAGCAACCTCGCTATCAACCTTGCTCTTACCATAGGCGGAGATTGGATTAAGTGGATCATCTTCGAAATAGGGCTGTGACATCATCTTTTGCCCGTCAAACACATAATCGCTGGATATGTGTACAAGTTTACACTGAAATCTAGCGGAGCACTGGGCCAGGTTCCGAGGGCCTTCAATATTTATTTTTCGGACTAAAAAGTCCTCTGTTTCACACGCATCAACATCGGTGAATCCGGCACAATTAAGAACCACATCAGGCGAGATCTTTTGAAGGTTTTCTATAACACCGTCCCACCTGACAATGTCCATCTGTTTTCTGCTTGGGGCTACCACCTCATAATCCTCACTAAGTACCGCTTCACATTCGCTCCCCAGCATGCCTTTACTGCCAACTATAAGTATCTTCATCCTCGCGTCCCCCGGCCTTCGTTGGTTAAATTCATTGTAGTTTTTTACCATAAAAATCTAAAAAAAAGCAACAAAATCCTATCCTTAGGCTTAATATTTTTCGTACAGCCAAAAGCCCTGAGATTCAGCCTTGCCTAAATCGCCGGTTTAATGTAGCGTGTCACACAAAAACCGATCCAAAAACCACTTAAAGGTTCACTGCTTGGAAACACGTTTAGTTAAGAGATACTTCACAATAGCGCCTCTTTTATTAATAATTGTCTCATTTCTTGTACTGGGAATACCCCTGAGCGCATCGAGCCTTGAACCCCCGCAAAAGACATCTGCTGTTCAAGAAAAGGGTCTGGTAAATGAAGAGATTCTAAAGGGAATTCATCTGCTCTATGACGAACAATTCAACGAAGCGGAAAACATATTTCAGAAGGTAATTTGTGAATCCCCAGATAGACCAATCGGGCATTTCTATTTAGCCATGGTGACATGGTCACGCCTGACCAGCGGTTTCTGGTCCCCTGAGATTGTAAGGGAATACGTGCAGCGGATCGATCGTACGATCGAAGTAGGTCAGACACGTATTGAGCGGAATTCTGCTAACAGTTATGATTTCTTTTACTTGGGCGGCGCATTGGGCTTCAAGGCACGGTTTAGGCTGATGAAAGGTAAGTGGCTTTCTTCCTTTTTTACCGCAACTGACGCGATCGAAGCCCTGAAGAACTCGCTGAGAATGGACCCCGCCAACAGAGATGTGCTCCTGGGCCTCGGTACTTTTGATTATTATACCGCTCGCCTCTCTGGAGTTTTGAAATTTTTATCCTATCTCTTTTTCGATCGGAGCAGCGAGGAAGAAGGCATCAGGAAATTACGTGTTGCTGCGAGTGAGGCCTTATACTCAACCACTGAGGCAAAGAGCATGCTTATTCACATCTATCTTTTCCTTGAAGAGGATTTCCTGAAAGTCCTACCTCTGACTCAAGATCTCGCGAGAAGGTATTTACGAAACCCGCGTTACAAACTCCTTGAGGGTGTAAGTTACATCAGGCTTGGTATGGACGCCCACTATAGAGAGTGTGTGCGTTACTTGAACCTTAAAAGCCGCCTTGAGACTTCATCCAAAAACTCCTCCAGTTGGAGTAGGCG
>DATKYC010000214.1:0-5620 GCA_035528695.1 Acidobacteriota bacterium
CCCCGCTCATCAACCCACTGGTGGGTAATCACCTTCATAAAATGACCTACCCATAGTCCACCTGTGTGCCTTGCACCCCGCAGGGTGGGCAGAATATGGTTCGTGCCAGCCACCTTGTCCGCAAATACCTCAGCAGCCGCCTGTCCTAAAAAAAGGGAACCGTAGGATGTGAGAAGGGGAAGAAGGGCCTTTGGCTGTTTGGTGTGAACCTCCAGGTGCTCAGGGGCGTAATCATTGGCATACGCAGCCGCATCCTCCAGTGTCGGCACCACCACCACGATCCCTTTGTCCCCCCATGAGCGCCGGGCCACCTCTTCAGTCTTGAGATCGGCCAGTTGCCTCTCAACTTCAGCCAGCACCTCCTCTCCCAGTGCCTCAGATGTTGTAACCAGTGCCCCTCGGGCTTGGGGGTCATGTTCACACTGGGCCAACAGATCGGCCGCGATGTAGTCGGCACGAGCTGTCTCGTCAGCGATGACCATGCATTCGCTTGGCCCGGCCAAGAAATCGATCCCCACCTTGCCGAAGACCTGCCGCTTGGCCTCAGTGACATATTGGTTCCCAGGACCCACAATCAGGTCAACAGGTTGGATGGTTTCCGTGCCGTAAGCCATTGCGGCAATGGCCTGCGCACCACCCAGACAGTAGATCTCATCAGCCTCGAGTGCTGCCATGGTATAAAGTATAGCAGGATTGATGCGCTTTTCTTTTCCCGGAGAGGAGCACGTCACCACTCGTTTGACCCCAGCGACCTTTGCCGGAGCCAGGGACATCACGGCAGAAGTGAGACAGGGATAGCGGCCCGCGGGTACGTAAGCGGCACAGGAGTCCACAGGGACTAGCCGATGGCCCATAAAGACACCTGGAATTATTTCCTGCTCAAACTCAGCGATTTGGCCCCTTTGCGCTTGGGCAAAAGCGGTTACCTGCTCGATGGCAAAGTCGAGGCCTTGGATAATATCGCTCGGAAGCTCTTTTCTGGCAGCCTCAATCTCGGCCTCGCTTACCCGAATGGACCCCTCATAGTTGTCAAAGCTGCGGGAGTAGAAAGAAAGTGCTGCATCTCCTTCCTCTCGCACGCGGTCGAGAATCTCTTCGACACTCTCGCGAAGCTTCTTGACATCCTCCGCTTCCACTGGCTTAGCGGTTTTTAGTTCCTTGATTTGCATCTTTGCCCCTCCTTTACCGCAATTCGTCAATATTTTTCTGAACTTTCCACACGGCCTCAACGATGTCTTCCATGTCCTGCGCCTCACCCAGCAGAACCTGGTGCCGCAAAATAAGCGTGCATCCGCAGGCTTCCTCAGTTGACGGGCACTTCGGATGAGCCAGGTCCACGGCCTGACAGAAGTGCTCCAAGACCTGGGGGCAGAGGGATTTAGCAAGGTTTTGAATTTCAAAGACCGGATGGCGGTAGATGGGTTTCCGGTCGCCCGGGACAAAAGGGATGCCCTCTGCGTTGAGCGCCTGACAGAGCCTCTCAGGATCCAGGTTGCCGAAAAGCTCGGTCTCGTACCGGACTAGATAGTAGTAATAGCCGTGCTTCATAACCGGTATATCGATGCGGATATGCCTTACACCAGGTACCTGATTAAGCCCCTCTGTGAGACGGGTTGCGTTGGCTTGCCGACGGGCGTCCTGGCCTGGAAATCTTTCCAGCTGTGACAACAACACGCCGGCCTGGAACTCAGATAGTCTGTAGTTGCTGGAAAGCCACTTTGAACTCTGGGCGGAAGAGCGTTCTGTCCCCTTTCCTCCAGATCGACCGAAAGCGCGCAGGGCCACCACCATTTCAGCCAAGTCGGGATCGTTTGTCATCACAAGCCCCCCCTCCCCAGCGGTTATGGTCTTATTTGATTGAAAACTAAAAGTTCCCAGGTCCCCCCAGGTGCCTGCCTTTTTATCTTCCAGCGCAGCATCGATGGCCTGGGCACAGTCTTCAACTACGGCCAGCCCTTTTGTCTTTGCCAATTCTCCAATGGCGTGCATATCGGCCATCTGACCACCCAGATGGACAGGAAGGATAGCCCGGGTGTTGGGGCCGATGCGGCGTGCCACATCCCGTGGATCCAAACAATAGCTAGTGGGATCGATATCCGCAAACACAGGGACCGCCCCCACCATAAGCACTGAAGTGGCTGTTGAGATGAATGTATAGGCTGGAACAATCACCTCATCGCCTGGCATGATTCCCAGGGCCCGAAGGGCGATCTCGATGGCAACGCTACCATTAGCCACCGGAAGACCAAAGCGCGCCCCATGGAGACCGGCGAAGCGCTCACCAAAAAGGGTTCCCAAGGCATACGGATCATCCCCTCGTGGCCCAGCAAACCAACGGCCGCTGCTAAGCACCTTTTCAAGCCACAGTGTTTCCTCGGGACCAGCCTGAGGCCATGATGGGTAGGGCTGGCTTCTCACCGGGGTCCCGCCATACAGCGCCAGGTTAGCCATTCACCATACCGTGAGTCTTGAAGTATTTAATCATCCCCGACTCCCCTTATCCTCGCACCCACAGGCCTGGGCCACGACGTTTATGGCTGGCCTCTTCTTATGGCTCCGCTACGTTTTGGGCTCTTTTTCATTGCCCCAAGAGACCGTCTGGATAATTTCCAGCATTCGCCGATTATGGCATCGCATGGCCTCCTCTGCCGCCTGGCCATCATTTTGGCGGAATGCCCGTAATATTTTGCGGTGGAAGCCCAAGAACTCCTCAAAGTAGGGACCCATGCGGAAAGCAAGCGGCAGGGCTTTGTAACGAAGACCTTCCAAGACTTCCTTAAGGAGCTCGTTTCCACTGGAATCATAGATCAATAAATGGAACTCGTGATCGGAGCGTGAGTAGGCTACTGCGTCCACCTGCTCCACGATGAGTGCTTGCTTGGCCAGGCAGGACTCCATCCTGGCGACAGTCTCTGGTGTAGCGCTGCCAGCCCCGAGGCGAGCGGACAGGCTTTCCAGGGCCTCCCGCACCACATAGAGCTCCAAGGCCATCTCCCGGGTCAGCTCGCGCACCTTCACTCCTTTATGGGGGGTGTGAGCAACGATGCCTTCCTGTTCAAGCCTTCGAATGGCCTCCCAGATAGGGGTGCGGCTCACGCCCAGCTCGTGGGTCAGTTTTTCCACATTGATATAGCTGCCGGGATTGAAACGCTGATCAGCGATCATTTCCTTGAGGATTTGATAAATCTGGCTGTTAAGATTAGTCCTCACCAAACGGTAAGTTTTGGATTCTGCCTCAACCATTAGGACAACCGCTCATTTTGAGATACTAAGCAAATTTTTGCTTAGCACGGGGCAAAAGGAAGTGTCAAGATATTTCATGAAACAAGAACCATGAAATATCCTAAGCTCTGAGACCTCCCCCACCACGTCAGGGCCGGATATCTGTTGACGCCCCTTCCCCTATAAAGTAAATGGAGTAAAAGGAATCTAAACAATGCCGCCATGCGGCAGAATCATCTCTGTCAGAGGTCTCGTTTTCTATGGAGGATCTATCCCAGAAGGATCTTTTGCGAGCCGCCGAGGCATTTCGCTGGGCATCTCAACGCGCTTTTCAACTGGGCCTTCAGGCCAGCACAGGTGGCAATATCAGCATACGTATGGGCCCGGGCCTTTTCTTGACAAAACCAACAGGAATCGGGCTCGCCGAATGCCTGGATTCAGACCTGGTTTTAGTTGACGGCCAAGGCCACCCCTTGCAAGGTCACGCCAAACCAACCAAAGAAGTCCAGGTCCACCTGGCCATCTTTCGTGTCCGCTCAGATATTCGCGGTATTGTCCATTACCATGCCCCATTCGCCACCGCCTATTCTGTTAAAGGAATTACGCTGCCCTTGCCCACCGTTCACGCCCGGCGGATACTCAAAGTGGTCCCCCTCATTGTCGAGTGCCCGGAAGGTTCCCCGGAATTGGCCGTGGCAGTGGCCCGGGCCTGTGAGGATGTAAACGTGGTGGGTTTGCTGATGGCCAACCATGGCCTTGTGGCTATAGGCTCTACGTTACAGCAGGCCCAGTACGCTGCGGAGTTGATGGAGGAGTCAGCCCGGATTCACTGGCTCTCTCAGTACATTCCCTAATTCTCAACCGAGGAATCGGCCAAAGCCTGCGGCGTATGTTTTCGTAAAGAAAAGGCGGGCGGCAATGCCAAGATGGCTAGTATAGCCAGAAAAAGAAAGGGATACTTAAAGCCCTCTGTTATATCTATGAGATATCCAAACACAATTGGGAATGTAAGGGCCCCAATGCTGGCAATAAAGTTGACCAGTCCGATGGCCGTTCCTGCGGATTGTGGAGGCATGATTTGATACGTCAGAGAGAACACAGAGCCGAAGGTAATCGAATTCATGAGAGCGGCTACGCCGAAAAGTGTTAACACCAGGCTGAGTTCCTTGCTCGGCCAGAGCAGTGCATAGCAAATAGCCAACGCAAACAGGGCACTTTGGATAATGTGCCTTGGTTTGATCCACAACGTGACCAGGCCGCCTAAAAATCTGCCTAAGGCACTAATTCCAATGATTAGGGCACCGAACAAGCCACCCAAATGGAGCCAAAACACAGCGCCCTCAGACGTAAGAAGATAAGAGGAAATCCAGGTGCCAATAGTCATCATGCCGCCAAAAAATAAGGCATGGCTTGACCCGAGTGCCCATACGGGACCGACCGTTAAGACGCTCCGCAAGGGCTGACGTGCCGTGCCTTGGTAGTCCAGTGGGTCCTCACCCCAAAAGAGCACCGCGAGCATAGGGACCAGAAAAAAACAACTTGTGAACAAATAGATAAGTTTCCAGCTATAGACAATCAAGATGGGACTGGTGAGAAATGGAATGGCACTACCTGTATTGATGAGACATCCGAAAACGGACTGAACAAGCACCTGGCGTGGGGCCCGGGTATGGACTGTAGCGTATTTGATGCCTGCTACAAAGAGGAGTCCCGTACCTAGTCCGGCCAATATGCGCATGGTCAAGATAAAGCTATATGCCGGGTTAAAGATGCACAGCACATTTCCTAAAAAGCCGAGCCCTAGGGCGAGGGTGAAGCTCCACCTAACGCCAATCTGGTCCACAACTATACCAGCCGGCACTTGCACGAAGCTGTGGGAAAGGATGAGGGCGGTGACCAGCATCCCCATGCGGGCGTTGCTTACCGCGTACGACTCTTGAAGCAAGGGAAGGATGGGCGTCAAATTTAAAAAGGCCACTCCCATACCCATGCTGCCTATAAATGCTGTCAGTATATGTCGGTTCACTGGTATGAGTTTGAAAAAGTTAGCCTACCGAACCTCTGGGATCTCGCAAGGCTGCGGAAAAGCCCACGTCGGGAAGAACAAGTTGATTGAATTTCGCCCAGAACGAGGCTTGGAAAGAACAGGTGGTGAGCATTCACCTCGTAATAGAAATAATAGTAATATGAAACCCCTGAGCGGATCTTAACCAGACAAGATCCGAATTTCCTGAGGCGGGCAACCTCAAGCCATACCAACGCCAAAACTCCTTAAACATTGTCAAGAACTCAGATCCCAATCTATGTCTTCGCCTTCGGAGAGAATTGCGACTGCCCGCAGTGGAGAGCCTGTCCCTTTACGAATTTTCAGAGGGAGGGCAATAAAGGTGAAACGTTG
>DATKYC010000215.1:0-2295 GCA_035528695.1 Acidobacteriota bacterium
AAAAGGCGGGCGTTGGAGGAGTTGAAGGCGAAGATTCATCTAACAAGGAGTGCCATTGAGGAGCTGGAAAAGAGCCTTGCAGGTGTGGGCCAGTCATTAAAAAAGGTGGAGTTCAGACTGGCAAAGAAGCTGGTCGCATTGTACAAATACACGAGGAGGGGCTACATCGAGATTCTGGCTAACGTTAATGGCCCTGACGAATTCTTGCGCAGAGTTAAATACGCCAAGTCTCTCATGGAAGAGGATCAAAGAGAAATGCTGAGACTGGCCGAGGAGGTTCGGACACGCAAGAAGGAGGTCTCTGATATTAGAGAAAAACTTGTTGAAAAGGAAGCCATCAGCAACAAAGAGCAAATTCAATTGTCTTCACTCAAGGAGGATCTTGAAAAGAAGGTCGTTCGTCTCATGAACATTCATAGAGAGAAAGAGTTCTATGAGACGGCGGTACAAGAACTGCAACTCGCGGCAGAAGACCTGAAACAAACCCTATTAAACATTGAAAAAAGGGAGGAATATAAGATATCATACCCTTCCAATTTCCCTGGTTCTAAGGGTCTGTTGCCCCTCCCACTTGAGGGGAAGGTAGTGAGGCCTGATCAACTGGCAGGGTTCACGAGGTTGAAGCTTCACAAGGGCATTTTTATTGAGCGCTTTTCCGAGAGAAATGTAAGGGCGGTGTTTCCCGGGAGAGTCGATTTTTCCGGGCGGCTTAGGGGCTATGGTGACATTATCATCATCAATCACGGTTCGCGGTTTTTTACCATATCCGCACACCTTTCTCACAGAAAAAAGGAGGCAGGAGATCTGGTGGAAGGAGGGGATATTATAGGGCTGGTGGGTGGGGAGGAATCTCCAGTAAGATCAAAGCTTTACTTTGAAATAAGAAAAGGTGGGCAGAATCTGAATCCCCTGGAGTGGCTGAAGGTTCACTGACGCTGGGGCCCTCTCCTATGCGAGGCTTTTCTCGGCCGAGAGGATAATTGTTTTTCACGGAGCCGCCTCAAAGATCTTTGCAAACCGGAGTTCACAGGCTATTTTCCATCGGGGGGATATGCCGGCGTGGTCAAATACATGACAGTAGCGGACCGGCCGCAGAGGCAGCAGGAAAATAGCCGATGTTGACTTATTAAGTCCCAGGGCGTACTCTACACTGGTGCCAACCTATGGTGTGATGTTGCTCCGGAAACGTCTGCAATCCTCGATGCGGAACACACGTGATATTCAAGCTATATCTTGCTTAAAGATATATCCAATAGGAATATCATACCATTGGTCACATAAATTTGGAGACACTAGGAGCTAAAATATGTCGGTTTCAACTAAAAGATTTCTATTGAATATTGTATGGGTGCTCCTCTTTATGGGAGGAGCTCTTTTTCTGAATGGGAATGATGGTGACGTTAAGGCTGATACCAAAGAAGTCTACAAAAACATCGAGATTTTTGCTGATGTGCTCAGGCAGATAGAAAAACATTATGTAGAGCCCCAAGATCCCCAAGAACTAATTTACGGGGCTATTAAAGGAATGGTTCGTAGTCTCGATCCTCATTCGGCATTCATGACAAAGGGGGAGCATCAGGAATTGATGATGGAGACGAAGGGCAGCTTTACGGGCATTGGCATCGAGATCACCATTAGAGACAATATCCTGATCGTAGTATCTCCCATTGAGGACACGCCCGCATACAAGGCAGGGATAAGAGCAGGGGACAAGATTGTGGCTATAGAAGACAAACCGACAAAGGATATGACGTTGATGGAGGCCGTCAAGAAAATCAGAGGTCCAAAGGGAACAAAGATCAAATTGGCGATTAAGCGCGAAGGTAGTGATAAGCCCATAGAATTCTCCATCACAAGAGACGTTATTCCCTTGAGAAGCGTGAGACATCATCTGCTGACACCTGAGATCGGCTACGTGCGGATCAGTAATTTTCAGAGTAGAACTGCGAAAGATCTGTCTTCAGCCCTTGAAACACTAGAAAAGGGGCGTCAATTAAAGGGCTTGATCTTGGACCTGAGGAACAATCCCGGTGGACTTTTGTCACAGGCGATAGCCGTTTCAGACATGTTTCTTGATTCAGGAGTGATTGTAAGCACCAGGGGCAGGAGTACCTCTCAGAATATAGAAGCAACAGCTCACAAGAACAACAAGGAAAGAAATTATCCCGTTATTGTCTTGGTGAATGGCGGTAGCGCGAGTGCAGCAGAGATCGTGGCGGGAGCTTTGAAGGACAACAAGAGAGCGCTTGTGCTGGGCACGAGGACCTTTGGAAAGGGTTCAGTTCAAACGGTTCT
>DATKYC010000216.1:0-9576 GCA_035528695.1 Acidobacteriota bacterium
AAGCTGAAGGAATAGCTCGAAAGCATACATAATGTTTCACCTTGTGGATTTGAAAAATGCGCTCTCAGCAAAGATTGATCCATTTCGAAAGGATCAGGCTGGATGTACGATCGCAAGAGGAGGCCATGATGAAAGGCGGGGAATTTTTTGATGAGGTCTTGACAAAGGCGTACAAGAGGATGCATCGCTACACGTGAGCTGAAGCGACCTTGCAGGGTCTGCAAGCCATATGGAGCTTGCCGGGGAAAGAATACTCCTGGGCTACTGCCGGATATATGGGGGCTATTTCATCCGGCCAGGCCACATGCGGTCTACTGATTGGGAGCGGTGTGGCTATTGGTTTTCGGTGCGCAGAGGGAAAGGAAGGGATTCCAGAGGAACATGAAGCCGAGAGAAACAGGGCCATCGATGCGGTGGGTAAGCTTTACCATGGCTTTTTGAAGGAATTCGGGAGCACGGATTGTAAGAGACTCATCCGCTGTGATTTCAGTAAACCAGAAGACGTAAAGCGGTATACCGAGGGTAGGGTCTGGAAGGAGACCTGCGATGTTTTTTTAGATTTTGTGATGAGGAAGTGTATAGAGCTAATCCCATAATATTAATGCACCATATCTCCAGCGGGCAAAATTCTAGCTGGATCGTCTTTCCCGTGGCCCTCGTAAGGATCTCAGTTAGATAAACCTCTCGACCAAGGGCCCGGGTTACTGCTATCGGCCAGGAATAGGAGTGGAAATGCCATGAGTAAAGCGGATAGTGGCAAATAGTTCATGACTTCCGAAATCTTTACATTAGAGAAGATTAGAGGTGTGAATCATGGATCCTAATCATCCCATAACCCGAAGAGAGTCCATCAGGAAGCTCCTTCAGATATCCGGCAGTCTCGCATTTGCGGGGGTCATGCCGTGGCCCGGCCAAAGGCCTGACTCGGCCTGGGCCGGATCGAAAAAAAAGGGATTCATCGTGGAGGCTATCGGGAAAGAAAAGGGCTATTCTATAAGGGAGTTGACGAGAAAGGTCTTTGAGGCGGGCGGCGGCATGGGACAATTCGTCTCGAAGGGAGACATAGTTGTTATCAAACCAAATGTCTCGTGGGCAAGACCCCCCCATCTCGGCGCAACTACTAACCCTGAGGTCCTGGAGTCGGTGGTTGAACTCTGCAAGGAGGCCGGCGCGAAAAAGGTCAGGATTGCCGATAATACTATCCATGATGCAAGGCGCTGCTTTGCGATTACAGGTGCCGGGATGGTGGCAAAAAAAACCGGGGCAGATCTCATCTACCCCAGGTCATCTCTTATGAAGGATATGAAACTCCATGGCAGTCGGCTGGACATCTGGCCTGTATTTGTTCCACTGGTAGAGGCGGACAAGCTGATTAACCTGCCGATAGCGAAGCACCACTCACTGAGTAATCTCACTCTCGGCATGAAAAACTGGATAGGGGGTGTTGGTGGCAGCAGGTGGTCTTTGCATCAGGACATAAACACAAGTATTGTTGATCTGGCTCAATTTTTTAAACCTACTGTTACGCTTATCGACGCCATCCGGATCATGACAAAAAACGGTCCTACCGGAGGAGACGTCTCTGATCTTGCAATCAAGGATACCCTGATCTTGAGTGACGATCAGGTGGCTGCAGATGCTAAGGCCTCATTATTATTCGGCTTGGATCCGGCAACCGTATGGTCTATCCACCTTGCACAAAAAGGGGGACTCGGGACATACGATTTTGAGCAATTGAATCAAAGAAAGGTGATCCTGTGAGAGCGAGGCATCTGGTCTGGTTGAGGAGGTTAAGCCAGGCATTCTTCCTTTTTCTTTTTCTTTTCCTGATGGTGGAGGCCCGTCTGCCCCAGGACATTCAACTCATATACTCTCCGGCCATCATCGCTGAAAAGGACCTTCGTATAGATTACCCAACGACCTTTTTCTTCCAGCTTGATCCTCTTGTGTGGCTTACCTCACTTATCTCAGGGTACCATCTCGTCAGGGGTTTCCTGTGGGCCCTCGGGGTCCTCGTCATGACCCTTTTCCTTGGTAGGATATTCTGTGGATTCATCTGTCCTCTTGGGACCATTCACCACGTGGTGAGCTGGGTCAAACCATATCTCAAGGGAGAGAGAATGATCCGGGCCAACCAGAGGGCCACCAGCCAGAAAGTCAAATATTTCATCCTTATCGCCCTGCTTGTCTCAGCACTTGCAGGTCTAAATTTCTCGGGGCTGTTAGACCCCATCGCTATGCTCTTCCGTTCCATGGGCCTCGCCTTTCTGCCGGGTATAGGCACAGGCCTCAGAGAGGTCTTTGATCTCTTGGCAAAGAGTGAAATCAAGGTCTTGAATCTCCTCAGCTATGGTGCTGAGGTCTTTGTAGCACCGGTTTTTGGTTATGATCCTAAGGCCTACCAGACTGCCTGGTTCATCGGGTTGGTTTTCCTGGTGATCCTCTTCCTCAACCGGGTCAGGCCCCGTTTCTGGTGCCGCACCCTCTGCCCGCTCGGGGCACTTTTGGGAGTCTGTTCCAGGTTTAGCCTCTTGAGGCTGGAAAAGGATCAGCAGAAGTGCACGGACTGCTCGTTATGCACCAAAGGCTGCCAGGGGGCCGCTTCCCCTAAACCTGGTGATGAGTGGGAAAATGCGGAATGCATGCTCTGTTTCAACTGCTTTGGCTCATGCCCTGAAGATGCGCTCTCCTTTCGATTCAGGTGGTCGCCAAAGGTAAACAGACAGCCTGACATCGGCCGTCGGGCTGTGCTCGGTGGATTAGTAGCAGGTATCTCGCTGCCCTTCTTTGGCCGGCTTGACGGCCAGATACTGAAGGTCTCAGATCCGCGACTTATCAGACCCCCTGGCGCTCTACCTGAAGAGGATTTCCTGAGGCTTTGCCAGAGGTGTGGCCTCTGTATGAAGGTCTGTCCCACCAATGTAATCAATCCTACCCTAGCCGAAGCCGGGATGGCCGGGTTCTGGACCCCTCGCCTTATAATGACCTTGGGCTACTGCGAGTACTCTTGCACCCTGTGCGGGAGTGTGTGCCCCACAGGGGCACTGCACGAGATTTCCGGCAAAGAGAAGATCGAGCGCCCCATAAAGATAGGCTCGGTCTATGTGGATCGGGGGAGGTGTCTGCCCTGGTCGGGAAATGGTCCCTGTATTGTGTGCGAAGAGCACTGTCCCACTTCACCAAAGGCAGTGTACCTTCGTGAACAAGAAGTGACCCAACGTGATGGAAAAGGGGTGAAAGTGCAACTCCCTTATGTGGACCTTAAGAGCTGCGTAGGGTGTGGCATATGCGAGTACAAGTGCCCGGTAAAAGGCAGGCCAGCCATCAGGGTTATTGCGGCAGGGGAATCTCGATCCCTCAGGAATCAGTTTTTGCTTGGCTTTTCAAGACCATAAAAAACCCTAATTGAGTTCTGACTCAATTAGGGTTGCGTGTTGTTCTTTAACAAATGAGGGCTTATCGCTCAATCTGGGTAGAAAAGAATCGGTAGCCTTCGAAGCTCACCCGCAGCATAGGGCTGGTATGTGTTTCCTCTACCCTGTGAGATACTCATGCATGGCCTGGGCAGCAATTCTGGCCTCTCCCATGGCGCTAATTACGGTGGCCCCGCCGCTTACTATGTCGCCACCCGCCCACACCAGGGCCTTACTGGTTTTCCCATTTTTATCCACCACGAGGGTACCCCACTTGGTGGTTTGCAGATCAGGGGTCGTGTTCGGTACTAAGGGATTGGCTGCATTTCCCAAAGACACAGCAACCGTATTCACGTCCGTGACATATTCGCTCCCTTTAATAGGAACGGGCCTCCTTCTTCCACTGGCATCGGGTTCTCCCAGTTCCATCCTGAGACATTCCATTGCACACACATTGTTTCTTCCATCAGCCAAGAAACCTATGGGGCTTGTCAGGAAATGGAACTCAATTCCTTCCTCTTCAGCATTTTCGACTTCTTCTAAACGGGCAGGCATCTCGGCCCGAGATCGGCGATAAATGACATCGACTTTCTCTGCTCCCAATCTTAGGGCACAACGCGCAGAATCCATCGCCACATTACCACCCCCAATTACTGCGACACGGCGCCCCATCTTGAGAGGAGTTGCATACTCAGGATAAAGGTATGCTTTCATCAGATTCGTTCTGGTAAGAAATTCATTAGCCGAATAAATCATGTTAAGGTTCTCACCGGGAACTCCCAAGAACATGGGGAGTCCAGCCCCGGTACCCACATAGATCGCATCGTATTCTGTGTTTAAAAGTTCGTCCAAGGTCATATTGATCCCGATGACAGTATCAAGGTGAAGCTCTACTCCGAGGCTTTTCACATACTCTACCTCACCTTGGACAATGGCTTTAGGAAGACGAAATTCAGGGATGCCATACATTAATACCCCGCCAGCTACGTGAAGGGCCTCAAAGAGAACTACGGTGTGGCCGAGCTTTTGGAGATCAGCCGCTACGGTAAGCCCCCCCGGCCCCGAACCTACCACTGCCACCTTCTTACCCGTAGGAGGAGCCATCTCGGGAAGAGTAGTTTTATTCTGGGCTCGCTCCCAGTCGGCGACATATCTTTCCAGTCGCCCGATGGCAATCGGCGCGTCCTTCTTCAAGAGGGTACATTTCGCTTCACACTGCGATTCCTGAGGGCAAACCCGCCCACAAATCCCGGGAAGGCTGGTTTTTCTCTTTAAGACTTCCAATGCCTTTGGAAGGTTGTCTTCCTTGATGGGCTCAATAAAGTCAGGGATCTCTATGTTGACGGGACAACCCTCCGTGCAGGGCCTCTTCTTGCACTGAATACAACGACTGGCTTCTTGTAAAGCCATCTCATGGGTGTATCCCAGGGCTACCTCATCGAAATTACCCTTTCGGACCATGGGATCCTGTTTAGGCATTTCAATCCTATTTAGATCTAACTTCTTCTTAGGCTTCTTTTTTTGCTCCTCCATAAAAGCTCCTCTTCTATCACTAAATCGCCTCGGGAGGCACGATATAAAATTACTTGATTTTCCTCATGCTTAAGTTACCATTGAGAACAAGAGGCACATTGAAAACTCTGCTGGCCAATGAGCTCATCCGCATAGGAACAACGGCGGGCGGTGAGCACGTCCCAACCCTCTACAAGATGCCCGTCGAATTCTGGTCCGTCAACACACGCAAACCTGTTTTTCCCTTCGATCACGCATCGGCATGCCCCGCACATTCCTGTCCCATCTACCATTAGAGGAGCTAAATGCACAAATGTAGGGATTTTTTTCGGACGAGTGATCTCGCAGTAAAGTCTCATCAGACAGAATGAGGACATTGCCAACACCCGGTGAATCGGTTGTTCAGGATGGTTTTCCACTAGCTGACTAATTGGTTTCAGGGAAGTGGGATTGGGTATCCCACCATTGCCTCCAAGCGCTAAGACCAACTCGTCGCTGATTTTGCGTAGCTTTTCTTCTCCAAAGAGCCTTTCAGGATCTGGGGACTGGAGAATGGTGGTGACCTGATTGCCCTTTTCCTTCAAGGCTTCAATAACCGGAGTTATCGCAGCGATTCCGTACCCACTTACCACACAGACCACGTGACCGAAATTATCGATGTGGGTAGGGCGCCCTAGGGGCCCAACGAAGTGGTTTAACGTATCTCCAACTTTCATTTGGGCAAGTTGCCTGGTGGTCTTACCAACCTCGAGAAACACAAACTCGACGGTGCCTTGGTCACGGTTCCACCCACTGAGAGTAAAAGGGACCCGTTCACCCTTCTCATCAATGATCAGGATAACAAACTGCCCTGGTTGGGCCTTGTGAGCTACCAGGGGAGCCTCGATTTTCAAACGGTGGACATGTGGTGTCAGTTCTTCTTTTTCTACTATGGAAAACATGCTACACCCTCTCAATTCTTACGGCACAGGCCTTGTATTCAGGGATATGGCTTATAGGATCATATGCTGAGTTGGTAATGGCATTTACCGGGCTCTCGGCGAAGTGGAAATCCATCGTTACAACCCCCTTAGGGATATGATCAGATATTTCGGCTCGTGCTTTGACCAATCCCCTCCTGGAGATAACCTGGACTCTCTCAGCGTTTTCAATCCCCAGCACGGCCGCATCATCTGGATTGATTTCAACCAATTCTTCGTTGTGCATAAGGTTTAATCCTGAAACTTTCCGTGTCATCGTTCCGGTGTGAAAGTGGAAAAGACTGCGAACGGTTGTCAGTACCAGCGGATACTCTTCGTCAGGCACTTCCTGTGGTCCCTTGTGTACAAGAGGTTCGAAATGTCCCTTTCCCCGAGAGAATGTCTCGGTATGAAGGATAGAGGTTCCGGGATGGTCAGTATCTTGGCAGGGCCATTGTAAACTGCCTGATTTAAGTCTTTCGTAGGTTATCCCACCATAACTCGGAGTGACTCCATTAATCTCTCCAAGAATCTCCACAGGAGATTGATAATCAAAACCTTTTGCACCCATCCGTTTTGCGATCTCGGAAACGATCCACCAGTCAGGTTTAGCCTCCCCTGGCGGTGATATCACCCGGTTTAACCACTGCACCCGTCTTTCCGTGTTGGTGAAGGTACCTTCCTTTTCGGCAAAGGAAGCAGCGGGAAGAACCGCGTGTGCATAAGGAGTGGTATCTGTAAGAAATATATCCTGGACGACCAAAAATTCCAGTTTTTTAAGCACATCTCGTAAATGATTAAGGTTGGGTTCACTTAACACCGGATTTTCCCCCACCAGATAAACGGCCTTGATCTTCCCTGCATCAATGGCATCGAAGATCTCTGGAAGAGTTAACCCGACAGCCTGAGGGAGGTTTTGTACTCCCCACGCCTTCTCAAAATCCTGTCGAACGTCATCATTGGTTACGCTCTGGTAACCTGGAAGAACATTTGGAAGAGCCCCCATGTCGCACGCCCCCTGCACATTATTCTGACCTCGCAGGGGGTTCACTCCACTTCCCTGTTTGCCGATATTACCCGTCAGCATGGCAAGGTTTGCCGTTGCGAGCACATTTTCAGTTCCATGAGTATGCTGGGTGATACCCATGGCGTAAAGAATTGCTCCTGGTTTTTGGGTGGCATAGAGAATGGCGGCGCGCCTGATCAATTCCCCGTCTACTCCTGTAATATTTGATACGAAGTCGAGCGGGAATGCCTCCAATGATCTTTTGAATTCCTCAAAGTTTTCACATCTGTTCTTGATAAATTCCTGGTCATGGAGATTTTCGTCTACTATCACCCTTGCCATACCCATGAGAAGCGCTACGTCAGTACCCGGGCGCTGCTGAAGAAAATAGGTGGCTTGCTTTGTCAAGGAAATACGACGAGGATTAGCAACGATCAGTTTTCCGCCGTTTAAGACCGAATGCCGAATGCGGGTTGCAATTACGGGGTGGGTGTCCGTGGTGTTTGTGCCGATTGCAAGAATACAGGCGGCTTCCCCGATGTCCTCAATACTGTTTGTCATTGCGCCACTGCCAAATGCTTTGACCAGACCGGCCACTGTGGGGGAGTGTCAGAGGCGAGCGCAATGATCGACCGAATTGGTTTTTAGAACCGTACGAGCGAATTTTTGAATAACGTAATTTTCTTCGTTGGTACACTTTGCAGAAGATATGACCGCTACTTCATCAGGGCTGTAATTAGCAAATCGTTTTGTGACTAAGTCAATGGCCTCATCCCAACCAGCCTCAGCAAGGCTGCCATTTTTCTTGATTAGTGGAGTTGTCAGCCGTTCCTGACTGTGAACAAATTCAGGAATTCCAAAGCGCCCCTTAACACACGCCTGACCGCGATTGGCTGGGCCGTCTGGGTCTGGGCTCGTGCGTACGATCTTGCCATCTTCCACCTCGAAGAGTAAGCGGCAGCCTACCCCGCAATAAGGGCAGATACTTCCTATTTTTTCTCTCACCGTCTCCCCTCCTTGAGTGGCTTCCTGCAATTCGGGAAACTTATCTACTAAGGCCCCAGTGGGGCAGACATCCACACATGCTGCGCAGAATTTACAACCCACATCCTCCAGGGGACGATCTAAAGGGGTTCCAACCTCTTCACGTCTATCCACTTCACGATAGACAATGGCGCCGGCGCCCCGGATTTCATGGCAGACCCTCACGCAACGGCCGCAACGCACACAGAGGTTATAATCCCGCGTGAAAAAAGGGCCCCCGTCCTTGATTTCAAAATGCTTTTCCGTAGAGGGTAGATAGGGGCTCTCAAATCCTATGAAATCTATCACCTTTTGCAGTTCAGCTGCCTTTTCTCTTGGATGTTCAATTGCCTCAGGGGGATAATCCCGCAAGATCAAACGAAGCATCTCTCGGCGAAATTCTTTAACCTTTTCGGTGTTAGTTCTTACTTGCATCCCATCTGCCACCGAATGTGAGCAAGAAGCCGGAATGCCTCTATATCCTTCAATTTCCACGGCACACAGGCGGCAATTACCACTCGGTTTCAAGGAAGGGTGATAGCAAAGAGTAGGGATATATATTCCCAACTTTTCTGCTGCCTTAAGCACTGTGGTTCCCTCAGGTACTTCAGTTCCTTGACCATCTATGTAAACTTTCACTTTTTGCATTACATCACCCAAATCTCATTAGTCTTAACAGCTAGGCAAAAACCAGAACCATAACGATCCACATGCATCACTTCTGTCCAAAATAGATGAAAATCACTAATTTTGGCAGGTAGGTGCTTGTGCATCTTTTCACAATGGCACTATCTTATAGGGGTTACCTGTTGTTCTTGTCAAGAAAAAAAATAAAGGAAAAAAATCCTCCGCCCGCCGCATACCGCTGGGTTCACTTTAGCTCTGTCTTAAGCTGTTAAGCTGATCAGTTGCTTTTGGACCTTGCGACTGATTGCCTCTGCCGCATCCTTTGTTTCCTTTATTACAAGCTTCATCTTGTTCTCATCCAGGCTCGATTTAAATCCCACAACCCAGATGGCTGACACCAGACGCTTCTCCCCCCTGATAAGTGACGCTACTGCCCTGACTCCCGGGATATACTCCTCATAATCAACCGAGTGCCCTTCCTCCCTCACACGTCTTATCTCCTGAAGATACCGGTCTGAGTCTGTGATGGAATTTTCTGTATATTTGATAAGACCCTTTCTGCTAATAATCTCTATAGCTTGCTCCTCCTCCATGGATGCCAGAAATACTTTTGCAGTTGCCGCTGCCAGGAGGGGGATAGTTGTCCCAATTGGAGAAGTTATCTTGAGGTCGTTTCTGGACTCCACTATATTCAGTATGGTTACACGCTCCCTGTTTAAGACACCAAGAAAGACCGATTCATGGGTCCTTTCCATAAGTTCTTCCATAATGGGCTTTGCCAGATCTATTAGGGCTGTCTGAGTATAGGCCAAGCGCCCGAGTTCAAAGAAGGTTAAGCCTAATGTATACTTTTTTGTCAAAGGGGCGCGCATAACCGCCCCCACCTCCTCCAAGGCAGAGGTTATTCCGTGTACGGTGCTTTTCCCTATTTCCAGGGTTCTGGAAAGCTCACTGATACCCAATCCCCGCTCGTTGTCAGAGAGGAGCTTGAGTATTTGAAAGGCCTTTTTTACAGTAGGTGCTTGATATTTCAGAG
>DATKYC010000217.1:0-2419 GCA_035528695.1 Acidobacteriota bacterium
TACGGGTCTGGGGGCAATCTGCTCGAGCTGGCTCAGTCGACCCCATGGTATCTCAGGGTAGGGATTCCTGCGCTGGGCGGCCTGGTGGTGGGCCCTATCGTCTATTTCCTGGCCAGAGAGGCCAAGGGACATGGGGTCCCCGAGGTCATGGAAGCCGTTGCCCTGAGGAGCGGATTGATCAGAAAGCGGGTCGTGGTTGTCAAGTGTTTGGCCTCTGCCATCTGTATCGGTACCGGGGGTTCAGTTGGAAGGGAGGGTCCAATAGTTCAAATAGGGTCTGCCGTCGGATCAGCAATAGGGCAGTTACTAAAGGTCTCAGCCGACAGGATAAGGACCCTTGTGGGCTGTGGTGCTGCCGCCGGTATTGCCGCTACCTTCAATGCCCCTATAGCTGGTTCAATGTTTGCCCTGGAGATCGTCCTGGGCGATTTTGGCCTTGCGACATTCAGTCCCATTGTTATTTCTTCGGTTGTGGCCACGGCCATATCCCGTCATTTTCTCGGTGATTCGCCGGCCTTTATCGTCCCTGCCTACCACCTTGTAAGCACGTGGGAACTCCCCCTTTATGTGATTTTGGGTTCCCTTTGTGCCTTAGTGGCTGTGATGTTCACAACCACCCTTTATCGCTTGGAAGACATATTCGACAGCATAAAATTCCCGCAGTATCTAAAGGCTGCGTTTGGCGGATTGATTCTCGGGGGGATTGCTCTTCTTTTTCCCCATGTTTTGGGGGTGGGGTATGGTGCCATTGATCTCGCACTAGCGCAGAAACTTTCCTGGTGGTTCATGTTTCTCTTGGTCTTTGCGAAGGTCCTCTCAACGTCTATTACCATCGGTTCCGGGGGCTCCGGCGGAATTTTTGCACCTTCGCTCTTCCTGGGGGCTATGGCCGGGGGTTTTTTTGGCACAGTGGCCAATAGTGTTTTCCCTGATATCACGGCCTCGGCCGGGGCTTACAGCATTGTGGGAATGGGTGCGGTGGTGAGCGGAACCACTCACGGTCCCCTAAGTGCGATACTGATCCTTTTTGAGATGACCGGTGATTACAAGATTATACTCCCGCTTATGATCGCATGTATCATTAGCTCACTGACAAGCCAGCAGATCTTGGCGGAATCGATCTATACCTTAAAGCTGGCAAGGAGAGGGGTCAATATCAGGGCGGGAAAAGAGGTTAATGTGTTGAAGTCAATAAGTGTTCGGGACGTGATGAATCCCGCGGTGGAAACTGTACCTGAAAATTTGAGCCTGAGAAAACTATCTGAAAAGGTATCCAAGAGCAAATACAAAAGCTTTCCAGTGGTGGATGAGAAAGGCAATCTGACAGGTATCCTCTCGTATCTTGATTATCATTCCACAATTTTTGATGAGAATCTAAAGGACCTTGTGGTTGCAAAAGAACTCTCTACATCAAAGGTCGTGACCGTTTCACTTGACGACAACCTTTACGACGCCCTTGAAAGGATCACCGCGGATGATTATTCACTACTGCCTGTGGTATCTCCGGATAACCCCTCCAAATTGCGCGGTGTCTTGACCCGTAGAGACATCATCGGTTCGTACGACAAGGCCGTACTCAAGAAATGGGTTTTCAATAGGTGACGAACTTATCAAACATGATGAAAATCTCGTTTTTAATGGACAAAAGGCCTGGTTCATTACCTCAGTTTTTCAGAATAGAACCTTGAAGAATACAATAGAAATAAGAAATAAAAAATTAATGAGTTTTTGTTTACTATTGATAGAATGGTTATTGACTTTAAAGTCCTTCGGTATTAAAGTTCAATATAAATGTTTGCCTGACATTGTTCAGCATGTTTAGAAATCCATAGCATAAGTCCAACATATAGAGGAGTATATCATGCCAGAGATCATGACAACAAAAGAACTTGCAAAATACTTAAAATTACATGAAATTACTATCTGCAAGTATGCTGCAGAGGGCAAAATCCCAGCGATCCGGATCGGAAGGGTCTGGCGATTCGATAAGGAAGCTATTGATCGGTGGATCAGTGGGGGGCCAAAAAATAAATAGTGCCCTGCCCGCTTAATGCCTTGAACCTGATCGGTCGTCACTAGGGATTTCGGATCTGCAGTATCTTTAAGAATAGAGAAGGTATGGCTCCCTCCACCTAAGAAAGGAGCTGAGGTCTGCGCGCAAGTTTTCCTTTATACGGGAAAGAGGAGCACCAGATTCAAGATCACGGCGCAATGAAGAATCGCCCACGATTATGTCGATGGGCTTTTTATTATACTCATATTCATAGGGTGGATTTTTCCACTCAAAGCTTTCGCCATGGATATCCATTACGGTCTTGAGCAAGGCGATCGAGGTGAAAAAAGGCTGGTAGAGATTGGTATCAAGTACATGAAGCATGAATCCCCTGCAGGCCTTGCCTTTCCACTTGTGGAACGTAGG
>DATKYC010000218.1:0-9673 GCA_035528695.1 Acidobacteriota bacterium
CGAATTTGTTGTTGGTCTAGTATTCACCCTCTCTGGCTATTTTCCCTGAACAAACAAGCACATTGATTTACTCCGGAACAACGAAAAAGCAAGAGATGTAAAAGTGGTGAAACCGTCTCGACACTTCTTATGGCCAGTACCGATCCTCTCTCAAACGCTTACAGTAGATTGTATAAACAGTTGAGCATCAATTTTTTTCAAAAGATAAGGCTGCCGGTTTGTAATGATCTTATGTGCTGACCTTTGAACTGGCCGCAGGTTAGTTAGAAGTTGTTTGATCTTTTCTTGTTGGGAACAGAATCTCATTTGCTGAATATCCTTTGATGCCCTTTCTCTGTGACAGTTCAATTTCGGTCTGCCACACATTTGCTCTTGATATACCTGTATCGGCTCGAAAGAGGTAATCTCGCTCACTTCAGCGCTTATCTGAAAGTAATCTTCCGTTTTTTCTTGGGTTTTTCTTTATTGTCTTGTCAACCATACAAAGTGTTACAGCGTGCCTTATTTTAGAATAGCGGGGAGATCACGTTGTGAGGAAAGCAAACGCAAGGCCGCAGTTTTGCTCGGCCGAGGATAGATAAGATTAACAAAAGGAGGATGGTATATGTCTGATCTCATTGCGCCACATGGTAAAGAAGAAAGGTTAATGCCGTTATTACTCGAAGCCAGCGAACTTCAAGCGGAGATCGAAAAGGCGAAGTCGCTCAAACAGATTAGGATTACCTCGAGGGAGGCCTCTGACCTCATAATGATGGGGATTGGAGCATTCACGCCTTTGACCGGATTCATGACAAAGGCAAACTGGCAGGGGGTTTGTGATAAGTTCACTATGGAAGACGGTACATTTTGGCCGATTCCTATTACGCTTTCAACGGATGATGAAAAAATAAGAGAGGGGGATGAACTGGCCCTGGTAGATGATGAGACCGGAACAACTATTGCCACCCTGCAGGTCTCTGAAAAATATTCCATTGATAAGGAGTACGAGTGCAAGACCATCTTCAGAACCAGTGATACAGAGCACCCCGGTGTGGAGAAAGTCATGGCACAGGGCAAGTATAATCTCGCGGGCCCGGTCAAGGTATTGAGTGAGAGCTATTATCCGGAACAGTTCAAAGGCCTTTACCAAAGGCCTGCTGAATCCCGAAAGATTTTCGAGGATAAGGGATGGAAAAGGGTTGCCGCCCTGCAGCTTCGCAATCCTATGCACCGCTCGCACGAGTTTCTGGCCAAGATTGCCGTGGAAGTGATGGACGGCGTTTATATCCACCAGCTGATCGGGAAACTAAAAGCGGGCGACATTCCAGCCGATGTCCGTGTGCGCGCAATCCAGACCCTCGTAGATAACTGGTTCGTTAAAGACACCGTTGTACAAGGTGGGTACCCGATGGAGATGCGCTATGCTGGTCCAAGGGAGGCTTTACTGCACGCCACCTTCCGGCAAAACTACGGGTGCAGTCACATGATCATCGGGCGTGACCATGCAGGTGTAGGTGATTATTACGGCCCTTTCGACGCCCAAAAGATTTTCGACGAAATCCCAAAAGGTTCGCTCAAATGCCAGAACCTAAACATAGACTGGACCTTCCACTGTTATAAGTGCGGCGGGATGGCCTCCATGAAGACGTGTCCACACGGAAAAGGAGATAGGTTGCTTCTTTCTGGCACCATGGTCAGGAAGACCCTCTCAGAGGGTGGGGAATTACCCGGGGAATTTTCACGACCAGATGTCCTGGAAATACTCAAAGAATACTACCAGAAGCTCGAAGAGAAAGTAGAGGTGAAGCTGCATGGTGCGGCCACCGGTGAAATGAATAAGTAGTGAGAGGTTTGCCTTGCAGACAAATATTTAAAGAAAGGGGGTGCAAAGGAGGAAGTCTTTCAACCATCAAAACGATCGAAGGTTTTTAACTAGTTAATTCAGGAGGTGCGAGAATGCCAAGTTTTGTAATCGTTGAAAAATGTGATGGTTGTAAAGGGCAGGACAAGACAGCTTGCATGTATATTTGCCCTAACGACCTCATGGTACTGGATAGCGAGAAAATGAAAGCATACAATCGCGATCCCTCAATGTGCTGGGAATGCCAATGCTGCGTAAAAATATGTCCCCAGCAGGCAATGGACGTCCGTGGTTATGCGGATTTTATTCCTCTGGGCGCCAGTGCAGTTCCTTTGAGGGGTTCACAGGACATCATGTGGACCGTCAAGTTCCGTGATGGCACCATCAAGAGGTTCAAGTTCCCCATAAGGACAAACGAGGAAGGGTCAGCTGACCCGCTGGGAGGATATGCCGCCCATGACGAGCTGAAAAGCGAGGCCCTTGCAACTGAACCCGCTTCACTGGGACTGGATACTGTCCCCACACTAAAGGAATAAGGAGGTAGTAAAATGGCAAATTTTGAAACTGTAGAAGTGAGTACCGACCTCCTGATTGTCGGCGGGGGATTTGCAGCGTGCGGTGCTGCTACAGAGGCAGCATACTGGGCCAAGAAACACGGCCTGAAGGTGACCCTCGTTGATAAAGCCGCGCTGGACAGGAGTGGTGCCGTGGCCATGGGCCTTTCAGCCATTAACCAGTATGTTGGCATCAGAGATGGCGAAAATACTGCCGAGGACTATGTGCGGTACGTCCGTCAGGATCTCATGGGTATTTCAAGGGAAGACCTGGTGTATAATATTGCCCGCCACGTAGACTCCACTGTGCATCTCTTCGAGAAGTGGGGCCTAAAGATCTGGACTGACGAACAGGGCAAATACGTACATGAAGGACGTTGGCAGCTTATGATTAACGGCGAGTCCTACAAGGTCATTATCGCCGAGGCTGCCAAAAATGCCCTGGCTGATGCGGGTGGTGAGATCTATGAAAGGGTATTTATTACCGCGCCCCTCATGGAGGGCAATAAATGCGTAGGTGCTGTAGGCTTTAGCACGCGCGAAAACAAATTCTATGTGTTCAAAGCAAAGGCTACGATTGTTGCCGCTGGTGGGGCTGTCCACGTATTTCGACCCAGGTCGGTGGGCGAGGGTTTTGGGCGTTCGTGGTATCCACCATTTAATACTGGTTCCAGTGCCTACTTCACCATGAAGGCGGGTGCCGAGATGACCTGCCAGGAGGTACGGTTTATCCCGATCAGATTCAAGGATGCCTATGGACCGGTGGGTGCGTGGTTCCTGCTCTTCAAAGCTAGGGCGGTGAGTGCTGGAGGTGGCGAGTACATGGCGGTCAGGAAGGATGAGCTCCAAAACTGGGCGCCTTATGGCCTTGCTAAACCCATCCCAGCCAACCTCAGAAACTATCTGGGTATGCTAGATATTGACGCCGGCCTCGGGCCTTTGTACATGGAGACCGCTGAGGCCATTGGCAATATCGCAAAGGATTACCAGGATGATCCAAAGGCGTTTAAGAAAAAGATGAAAGAGCTTGAGTCCGAGGCGTGGGAGGACTTCCTTGATATGACTATCTCCCAGGCGCATCTCTGGGCAGCTCAGAACATCAAACCCGAGGAAAAACATTCGGAGATAGCAGCCTGCGAGCCCTACTTCATCGGTTCCCACTCGGGAGCCTCGGGAGCCTGGGTGAGTGGACCCGAGGATGTTGAGACGCCCTATAAGTGGGGACATACAAACATGTGTACGGTAGAGGGGCTCTTTGCAGCTGGTGATGCCTCTGGCGCATCCAGCCACAAGTTCTCTTCCGGTTCCCACGCCGAGGGTCGGATCGCTGGCAAATCGGCTATCCGCTACATAGTCGAAAATGGTCAAGATCTCAAAGTTGACATGGCCGAGGTCGATAAACTTAAGGCCACAATCTTGGCTCCTCTCGATCTTTATGAGGCCCACTGCAAAGAGACCACTGCACCCGAGATCAACCCCAACTACATACTCCCCATGCAGTTCATGTTCCGTCTCCAGAAGATCATGGACGAGTATGCAGGCGGTGTGACCTCCGCGTTCAAGACGAGCAAGTCGCTTCTCAAAAGGGCAATGGAACTCTTTGTCTTTTTGAAGGAAGACTCTGAAAAGCTGGCTGCACGCGACGTGTACGACCTTGAGCGGTGCTGGGAGAATATACACCGAATGTGGCAGGGCGAGGCCCATATCCGTACCGTCTTTTTCCGCGAGGAAACCAGATGGCCCGGCTACTACTTCAGATCTGATACACCCAGGATGGATGAGGAAAACTGGCACTGCTTTGCCAACTGCAGGTGGGATCCTGCTACAGGTGAATGGGAGATGATTAAACGGGAAATAGTAGCCCTTCCAGGCGTCTAACCTTTTACAAGAACCCATGCTCCAGGCATCATTCAACGATGTCTGGAGCATTTCATTAAATTAGATCTTGAGGAGCCCTTATCCTTTTTAAATACAAGGCTACCAGGGCCAGGGATATCTCCGCATGCTTTCCTGATTTTGCCCAAGAGACGGTTAGTTGGGTATGCGTAGAAAATTAGAGCGCTGGAGGAAACGATGGCAAATATACACTCTACAAACCGGCCTATTCTGGTAGTGGGTGGCGGTATTAGCGGAATCACGGCTGCGCTCGAAGCCGCCGAGGCTGGGTATCACGTTGTCTTGATCGAGAAGAACCCCTACCTGGGAGGCCGAGTGGCCCAGCTGTACCATTATTTTCCAAAGCTGTGTCCCCCTCAGTGCGGTCTTGAAATTAATTTCCGAAGAATGAAACAGAATCCAAGAATCCGCTTTTTGACCATGGCTGAGCTGTCTTCTATCTCTGGGCGGGAGGGGGATTACGTGGTGACCATCAAGCTCCTTCCACGTTATGTCAACGAACGATGTACCTGCTGTGGAAAGTGTGCTGAGGTGTGCGAAACAGAGATCGACAACCCCTTTAATTATGGTATGGACAGGATTAAGGCGGCCTATCTGCCTCATGAATTCGCTTTCCCTATGAGGTATGTTCTGGATCCTTCTATTGTGGAGACAGAAGAAGGGAAGAAATGCCGGGACGTGTGCGAGTACAATGCCATCGACCTTGAGCTTAAAGAAACCGCCATCGAGCTAAAGGTGGGCGCCATTGTTTGGGCAGCAGGATGGGACCCTTACGATGCCTCCAAGGTTGAATATTACGGTTTTGGTAATTACAGAAACGTTATCACCAATGTAATGATGGAGCGCCTGGCCGCACCAAACGGGCCGACCAGGGGAAAGATAGTACGGCCATCTGATGGAGAATGCGTCAAGAATGTCGCGTTTATTCAATGCGCAGGGTCGAGGGACGAAAACCACCTCCTTTATTGCTCAGGGATATGCTGTCTTGCCTCCATGAAACACGCCACGTACATAACAGAACAACATCCGGACTGCAATGTCACCATCTTTTTCATAGACATCAGGGCAATTGATAGGCTGGAAGACTTTTACACCAAGGTGAAAACAAATGAAAAGGTTACCTTTGTAAAGAGCAAGATCGCCATGATCACCGAGGAGGAAGAAACCGGCGATCTTATGCTGGAGGGAGAGAATACCAACACAGGTGAACAGATTCGTATGAAATTTGACATGGTTGTTTTGGCCACGGGTATGGTACCCAACAGGATCAACGTAGATCCTGCCCCCGATGTTTCATGCGATGAGTACGGGTTCATGGTTCACGATCCGGAGAAGTGCGGCATTTACGGTGCTGGCTGTGTGAGGAGACCGGTAGATGTTGCTACATCTGTACAGGATGCCACTGCCTCGGCCTTAAAGGCCATTCAATCGATTGTTAGGAGGTAACTTGATGGACAAAAAGACAGCGGCTTACATATGCACAGGCTGTGGTATAGGCGAGGCCCTCGATATTGAAAAGGTATCAGAAGTGGCCACGGGCGAGTACAAGATCTCCATGTGTAAGAATCATCCCTTTCTCTGTGGGCCGGAGGGAGTTAGTCTCATTCATGATGATATAGAGGGAGAGGGCATTAACACTATCGTGATTGCTGCGTGTTCCGGAAGAGTGAATTATGACGTCTTCGATTTCGGCCCTGATAGGATTGTTGAGAGAGTTAACTTCAGAGAACAGGTTGCCTGGAGCCAGCCTGCAAAGGAAGAAGATACGCAGATGCTCGCAGAGGACAACCTGAGAATGGGATGTTCCAAGGCCAAGGATACCAATCTACCGGAGCCCTATAAAACGGAGGAGGAATACTCTAAAGATGTACTGGTAGTAGGCGGCGGTCTCTCCGGAATGACTGCCGCGCTGGAGACAGCCAAGGCTGGGTACAAGGCCTTTCTTGTGGAAAAAGAGGGCCGATTGGGAGGATTCCTAGCCAAGATGAAAAAGCGAGTTACCCTGCCTTACAAGGAACTGTCAGAGACCGGTGTCGGAGATATGATCAAGTCGGTGGAGGAAAACTCCATGATCGAGATCTATACCTCTTCCACTGTTGAAAAGGTAAGCGGGGCACCAGGCATGTTTTCTGTGGATATTAGATCCAATGGGAGTGTTATCGGGAAAAGGGTTGGCGCTATAGTCCAGGCCACGGGCTGGGTGGCCTATGATGCCCACAAACTGGAGCACTTGGGCTACGGAAAATACAACGATGTGGTGACGAATGTTGAGATGGAACAGATGGCCTCGGCTGGGAAGATAACACGGCCCTCTGATGGCAAGGATGTCCAGAAGGTGCTTTTCATCCAGTGTGCGGGATCGAGGGACCCGGCACATCTCCCGTACTGTTCATCGGTGTGCTGCCTAGTTTCCTTGAAACAGGCAACCTATATTAAGGAGCAGAACCCGGAGGCGGTCAACTATATCCTCTACAAAGATATCCGCACGGTGGGTCAGTCTGAGGACTTCTATCGAAAGGCACAAATGGATGGCAATGTTTTTATCAGAGGCAGTGTGCTGGCCGTTGGCGAGGAGAATAGCAGGATGTACGTTGAAGCAGAGGATGAACTCCTCGGGGAAAAGATCAGGATTGAGGATCTGGATCTGGTCGTCCTGGCTGTTGGTATGGTGCCCGCCGCGAAACCTGACGAGATACCAAGGATTAAGGCTCCCGGGGGAACGGAAGGGGCTGATGAGGATGGAATGATGGAGGTTTGCGCCGATTCCGGATTCTTTGCCAGCAGGGCGCTTAACCTCGCGTATCGTCAGGGGCCGGAACTACCCACCCTAGAATATGGATTTCCTGATTCCCATTTCATCTGTTTTCCTTATGAGACGCGTCGAACCGGTATCTATGCCGCAGGATGCCTCAGACGGCCCATGGAGACTGCTAAGGCAATGGATGATGCTACTGGTGCAGCCATGAAAGCCATACAGTGTTGCGAAGCAACGGCCCTTGGTATGGGAGTTCATCCCAGGGCGGGAGACATCAGCTTTCCAGAAATCAATATGCAGAGATGCACCCAATGTAAGAGATGCACCGAAGAATGCCCATTCGGCGCATATAACGAAGATGAAAAGGCCAATCCCTTACCCAATCCCACGCGATGCCGTCGTTGTGGTGTTTGTATGGGGGCCTGCCCTGAAAGGATTATTTCCTTTAAGAACTACTCGGTGTCAATGATCGGTAACATAATCAAGGCGATTAACGTGCCGGAGGAGGACGAGGAAAAGCCGCGTGCTATAGCCCTTATCTGTGAAAATGACGCCTATCCGGCATTAGATATGGCAGGCCTCAAGCGGATGAAATGGAGCCCTTTCATCCGGTTTGTCCCGGTAAGATGCCTTGGATCTATCAACCTGGTGTGGGTAGCCGACGCTCTATCCAGAGGAATTGACGGTATGCTCCTGCTCGGTTGCCGGCACGGGGATGATTACCAGTGCCATTTTATAAAGGGAAGTGAGCTGGCCAATACAAGGCTGAGTAAGGTAGCTGAAACCTTAGATCGGCTGTCCCTGGAATCCGATCGTGTTAAATTCGTTGACGTGGAGATAACAGATTACGAGAAGATTCCCGGGATAATTAACGAATTCATGGAGACTATAGATTCAGTTGGGCCCAATCCTTATAAAGGTTGGTAATAAACGATAGGGTCGATTCCCGAGGCCTTCAAGGTTACCAATCAAATGCTGTTCAGGAAAAAGAGGTCGTCCATGGGAAACAACGTGAGTTACGAGTCAACTTTCGCAGAAGAGGTATTCGAAAATGTGGACTTTGGCGAAGAGATCAAGATGTGTATGCAGTGCGGTGTCTGTGCGGCATCCTGTCCCTTGAGTCTCAAGATGGATCATCCCCCTCGACAGCTATTTACCATGATCAGAGCCGGTAAGAGGGATGAGGTATTGGGGAGTGGGGCTCTCATGCTCTGTACTTCCTGCTATTCCTGCAAGGTGAGGTGCCCGAGAGGCATTCCTGTGGTGGATGTTATGCACGGGTTGGCCCACTATGCCCTTAAGCAGGGGTTCATTCCGCGCAAACACACGGCCGCCTTTGGGAAAGAATTCTTTCGTCAGATATATAAGCTGGGCCGCATAGACGAGAAAGAACTTTCCAGGCGCTATTTTTTTGCTGATGGTTTTATCCCCGGCATAAGAAACAGCATGAATATGGCCGATATAGGCATCATAATGTTACTCCACAGGAGGATGAAGCTACTTCCGGAGAGACCTATCAAAGGGATTAAATCCCTTAGAAAGATGTTAGACAAGGCGACAGAGATAGGAAAGGGGGGGGGCGCGAGGGCATGAAATACTATCTGTATTGGGGGTGCAGTCTGGAGGCGAGCGGAGCCAATTACCTGGCTTCAATAAAGCCTGTTTTTGCGGCCTTGAATGTTAAATTTGTGGAGATCGAGGATTGGAATTGCTGTGGAGCAAGCATCTCTTATATTGGTGCAAATGATCTCACCATTAAGGTGCTTAATGCCCGGAATTTGGCGCTGGCCGAGGCAAATGGGGAGTATGATATAGTTGCGCCATGCAGCTCATGCTATATACAGATGACTAAGGTGAACCACGAGATCGGCGAGGATCGGGCACTTGCCGCAAAGGTCAATGAAATCTTGGCAGAGGGTGGACTGAGCTACAAAGGGACAACCAAAGTTCGCCATCTCCTGGACGTGCTCTACAATGATGTGGGAATCGAGAGAATAAGAGAAAAGGTTGTCAAGCCTCTAAATGGAGTGAAGGTTGCGGGCTATGTGGGGTGCCAGTCAGTTCGTCCGTACGGGGAATACGACAGTGTTGAAAGACCGATAGTTCACGATCTCATTTTGGAGGCCCTGGGCGCGGAGCCAATGGAGTTTCCCAAGAAGATGCGGTGCTGCGGTTCCGGCATCTTTCTGAGCGAAATGGAGCACTGTTTTAGTCTGGTGAGAGATATCTTGGATGATGCAATAAGTCATGGGGCACAGCTTGTTTCCTCGGTGTGTCCTATGTGTGCCATGAATCTGGAAAATTATCAAACCAGAATCAACAAGACCTTTGGGACCAATTTCGATATCCCTGTCGTGTATTTGACCCAGCTGATGGCGGTTGCTTTTGGAATGGATTTGAAGAAGTCCGCAGCCCTGAATTATAATATTATCCCGCCTGAAGGCATACTTAAGGCCGCTACCGGTTAACAACAGTCAATTAATCGTAACACTTTAGCTCTTTTCAATTTTACAGAGTCGGTTCATGGGTCCTTTTCCGGAGTGACCGGCGGGAGGCCTTCGTCATTTCAAGAAGTTACGCAATGGGGGACCCCCTGGCCCCGAGCGAATGCGAGGGGAACAGGGAGGG
>DATKYC010000219.1:0-4018 GCA_035528695.1 Acidobacteriota bacterium
GTCCTCGCGATATGAATATTGAAATCAGGGTAATCGATAAGGATGAGAAGGTCCGGACGGTTTCTCTTCAGGATCGATTTAAGTTTTCTCGAGGCCTTGGCAATCGTGTGGAGCCTGGAGAAAACCTCCGTTAGGCCCACCACGGCCATATCGGAAGAGGAGATCAGTATTTTGACGCCGGCTTGATCCATTTTCTTGCCTCCGATCCCCCAGAAAACAATGCCGGGATCCAGGGTTTTCATGGCCTTGACAAGATTTGAGCCATGCAGATCTGCCGAGGCCTCACCGGCAACGATTAATACCAACCTGACGTCTTTGGAAATAGAGAGGTCTAAGCCCGTATCTGTTCCTCGTCCATTGTTGAGCTTCATTAACACGATTGAAGCTCCCTGCAGCAAGCTGCAGGGAATCTCCCAAATGTAAGGAATGATAATATCAGTATTCGCTCGCTAACCCCGCAGCAAGCTGTGGGGTTAGCGCTCGCTGTGCATTTTCAAAGGGAATCAGCAGATGTTGTGAAAAGACTTACAGCCTTTTTCAATCTGGCCAATGATGCCAAGGGCAACTTCCAGTGCCTTTCTCCCGTCCCGGCCCGTGACGATCGGTTCGGATCCATTGGCAACCGCATTAACAAAAGAGGAGATTTGATCAGCTAAGGGATCGCTATTTGGGAATTCTATCTTATTCGAAGTGATTGGGGGAAAACCTGTCAGATCTTTCGCCTCGCCTTCCAGCCGGGTGACGCTTATTTCTCTCCTGACACAATCCACCGCGAGGTAGGCATCCGGCTGGAAGACACGGATCTTCCTCGATGTCTTGTCGGATACCCTGCTCGCAGTCAAATTAGCCACCGTGCCGCTTTCAAAGATCATTCTCACGTTGGCGATGTCTGTCCTTCCGGTAATCACGGACATCCCCACCGAGTGGACCTCTTTGAGCTCGGATGCAACACTATGGAGGATGATATCCAGGTCATGAATCATGAGGTCAAGGACCACATCCACATCTGTCCCTCTAGTCGTGAACACATTCATACGGTGAGATTCGATAAAGAGGGGCCTGTTTAGTAAAGACTCCATCTTGACCACGGCGGGTTTGAAACGCTCCACGAGCCCTACCTGAAGGACTACGCCCTTTTCATCGGCCATACGTATAAGGGTGTCGGCAGGTTCAAGTGTGTAGGTTATCGGTTTCTCAATAAGAAGATGAACGCTATTCGATAGAATATCCTTGGCCACATCAAAATGCATCTCTGTTGGGACTGCTAGACTAACGGCATCTACCATACCAAGTAACTCGTGATGCCCTCCGAAGGCCTTTGTGTTGTATCGCCGCGCTATCTCGCTTGCCCGTTTGTGGTCGGTATCCACCACTCCCACCAGTTCGACATTCGGGAGGGCCTTATATTTCTGCGCATGATATTCACCCAGGTGGCCAACTCCTATCACACCCACTCTCAGTTTGCCCTGCTTCACGTCCCTGTTGCTTCCTGCTTATCAATCTATATTGTTACCGGATCAGCTTATCACCCCTCATCCCTCTAAACCGCTACCGAGAGATGATGGAAATGCCCGCTTCATTCGCATATTGAATCATATCTGTTCGGTCAAAAATCAAGGTCTTCCCTGCCTCAACCGCAAGTACAGAGGCCCTGACCTGAGCCATCACCCTTGCTGTTTCAAGGCCTACGCTGGGGAGGTCGAACCTGAGGTCCTGCCCCGGCTTACTCACCTTGATCACAACGGCCTTTTCCCGGGCCAGACCGCCCCCTCTCAGGATTGTTTCGTTTGTCCCGTCAATTGCCTCAATGGCCAAAACCGTTTTTCTTCTCACCACCACACACTGACCGATGTCCAGACGGCCAAGCTCTTTTGCCACCTTCCAGCCGAAATCAATGTCTTCTTTCTCTGATTTGCTCGGTCTTCTTCTCGTCAAGCATCCCGGAGGTGCCAACAATTCCGGCAGATAAGAGGTCGCACTGACGATCTCTATTCCCTCCTTTGCCAGTTCCCCGGCCACAGCCCTCAAGATATCATCGTCATGAAAGATGGCGAGTTTAGAGATTACCGCAAGACCTTTAAGGTCAGGCCTGATATTATCAAACATCCGCCTCTTTGCAATGGAGCCTGCCATCAAGGCCTTCTTGACCCCATTTCTCTTGAGGGCCTTGATCAGTTGACCAAGTTGTCCCAGTTTCAACCAGACAATCTCATTGACCCTGTCTGACAATGATGGCTCCGTTTCACCGAGGTGAGCAGCCGCCACCACACGTAAGCCCTGTTTCCTTGCAGCCTCAGCAATCATCAGCGGGAATTGCCCGCCTCCTGCAATCAGGCCAATTATTTCGTTTTCTTCAGGCATCTTTTTATATGACGATCTTTACGCCTTTATGACTCGTCGTTACCTAAGGATTCCCCTTTTTGAGCCGTTAAAAAAGTCCAGTAGCATCTCCAGTTCAGGGAAAGGCTCTATTTCCCTCCTCACCTGACTAATCCCCTCGCTGAACCTCTGGTTTTCCCGCCAGATGATTCTGAAGGCCTTTTTCAGACCGTCAATCGTCTCCTGCGAGAATCCCATTCGCTTCAGGCCTTTGCGGTTCACACCGTACAGTCTTGCTCGCGGACCGGCCGTCATCATAAAAGGGGGGACATCCCTGTCAATCCCCGATTTGGCCCCGAGAAAGGCATACGCACCTATTCGGACGAACTGATGTACCGCAACAAGGCCACCCAAGATTGCATAGTCTCCGATAGTTATATGCCCGCCCAGGGTGGCCACATTGGCCATGATTACCCTATCCCCCAGATAACAGTCATGGGCAATGTGTGCATAAGCCATTATATAATTTTGGTTTCCGAGGACCGTCTTCCATTCCTGTTTGGTCGTTGCCCTGTTTATAGTGACATACTCCCTTATCACATTGTCATTTCCGATCAACAGACGAGTGTCTTCTCCCCGATAGCCTATGTCTTGTGGGGGGGTACCGATGGAGGAAAAGGGGTATATTCTGTTTCGCTCCCCGATTTCAGTATTCCCTTCAATAACCACGTGTTCCCCCACTACTGTATCACGCCCGATCTTCACCTGCGGCCCGATGGTCGCGTAGGCCCTGACTTCAACGCCTTGTCCGAGCTCAACACTGGGACTTACCACCGCTGTAGAATGAATAACCATGAATTGTTTATCTCTCCGTAGTTTCCAGCATATCAGCCCCAGGGCTCCCGCCGGAGGGAAAAATTTGGCCTCCTGGATCAAGCAATCGCTGCAAGAAGTTCTGCTTCAGCCACAAGATCCCCGTTTACGAAGGCTTTCCCACCCATCTTCCAGACCTTGGAACCGGTTCTCAATGCCTGTAATTCGAACCGAATCTGGTCTCCAGGAATCACGGGCTTGCGAAATTTCACCTTGTCCATTGACATGAAGTAGATTGAATCCCTGTTCTCTCCTTCCATGACACCCGGGACTGACAAACGTGCCAGGATTCCTCCCACCTGAGCCATCGCCTCTATGATAAGCACCCCTGGCATAATGGGTTTGTCTGGAAAATGGCCCTGGAAAAAAGGTTCGTCAATCGTGACATTCTTGAATCCCACCACCCTTTTTCCGAGCTCTATTTCAGTGATCCTGTCGACCAGCAAAAAGGGATACCGGTGGGGAAGTATCTTTATGATGTCTTCGTAGCAAAGGGGCAGCTTCATATCTAAAATCACTCCTTGTTAAACCGCTTCTCCAGTTCTTCAATCCTTTTTTCGAGATCCCGCAGGTGATCGTGAAACTCGGGCAGTCGAGCTATGAGTTGGGTCGTTCTCAGAAAGAGCCGGTGCGGCATGGTAGGGGCCCCTGAAACCACTTCTCCGGGACCAATAGACTTTACGACACCTGCCCGTGATCCAATCATGGTTCTGTCCCCAATCTCTAAATGATCGGCGATACCAACCTGCCCCCCTATAATCACCTCCCGGCCCACATGAACGCTCCCCGAGATACCTACCTGGGCTACTATAATAGTGTCTTCACC
>DATKYC010000220.1:0-2753 GCA_035528695.1 Acidobacteriota bacterium
TTCAGCTGTCTTGTGGAGCCGCTGCCCCGGGATATGGTGTTGGTGTCCCGCGCCGCGTCGGGCTGCTACATCCTCGCCATCCTGGAAAGGCACGGTGACCAACACGCCTGCCTCTCCTTTGAGGGAGACGCGGACCTGAGGGTGAAACAGGGGCGCCTGCGGGTCGCGGCCCAGGAGGGGATCGATCTGGTATCCGCCAAGGACACTGTGCTCGTCTCCCCTGAGCTTTCGATCAATTCCGTTCAGGCGGAGGTAAGCATTCAGCACCTTTCCTTTTTCGGCACATTCCTGCAGGGCCAGATTGAAAGAATAAAGTTGATCGGCCAGGCCTGTGATTCCATCTTCGAACGGGTGTCCCAGACAGTTAAACGATCCTACCGGTGGGTCGAGGAACTGGAACAGCTCAGGGCCGGGCAGCTCAACTACCTGGTGAAGAAGCTTATGTCTTTGCGGGGCAAATACTCGGTTCTGACCGCCGAAGAGGACGTGCGAATAGATGGTGACAAAATTCTCATGGGTTAGGAGGTAAGACCATGTTTGCAAACTGCCAGTTAGGGGGCTTGAATTTTGGATTTCCCGATGTCTGTCTTACGCCCGCCGGTCCGGCAGTCGTACCCGTGCCGTATCCGAACATGGCCACGGGCTTGACGGCTAATCCGGCAACGGCCTGTAAAAAAATCTACCTATCCTGTATGCCCGCCCACAACCTGATGACCCAGGTTCCCTTGAGTATGGGGGATAACGCAGGGGTAGGTATGGGCGTGGCCTCCGGTATGGTTATGGGGCCCAGCAGGCACATTATGGGCTCCGTCGGGGTTATCTACGAAGGGAGCCCCGCTACCAAGATGACCAGTCCCACCGGGCAAAACGGGATGAGCATGAATGCCCCGGGGATGACTCTCGTGCCGTCCCAGTTCAAGGTAATGATTTTGAAATAACTGCTTGGCTGGAATTAACGGGTAAAACGATCACAGAAGAGTTTGAGCTCCTTCATGGCTTCGGGCGTGAGCTGAAGGGTGATCCGTTCGGTACGGTTTGCGTCTCGATACCTCAGGGTGAGCAAGACTACTGTGGTGTTGAGGTTGGCACCCCGATCGGAAGCGGTGACATTGTCCACCCGCCAGTCGATACCCACCAGAACCTTGCCGTGATCTGCCAGTGATTCTTGTATAATTTGTTTTCGCAGGTCGGTCTTTGCCCCCTCGTACTGCGAGAGAATAACCTCTGCTCCTTGCTCATCCCCTTCCGAGAGCGCAGCTAGGTCTTGCCGAAACGGTGTGGCATCAATATCCAGGGCAGCGGCCTGACGCATCAGAAAATCACAGCCCCGCAGGGCGGCGACCACATCCTTCTCTGCAAGTCCGTAGTCGCCACAAAAGGATTCGATTCTCTGCCTGTTGTTGGGATTTGCGGGTTGCATGAGAGCCGGCCGGAGAATGCCCCAGAAACTGTTCATGGCTTTCTCGGGAAAACCAAGAAATTGCTTCCAGCCTTCCACTACAGGCTGCGGTACGGGTCTGTCTTGACAGCATTTAAGCCTGATTTCAGGTGGCCGGGTAGCATTTCCTTCTTGTTCCATAAATATTTCCTCCAATAGTCTAACCAGTCTTAATACTGATAAAATCTCACTATGTTATGTAAAACCGTTTGCCTTAAAATTATTATATTGTAACATAAACCAGGCTTGTCAAAAGACAAAATTACAATTTTCTATTGTATTAATAGCTTTACATAACTCATATTTCCTTAAAGAGGATGGGCTTTTCTTCAGTTCCAAGGCTCCCGGGCTGGTCTTTTCAGCAACTTATCTGCGGGGGAGTTTTGCCCCCTCCGCATTGCCTCGATAAGTCGGGGCCTGCGGTTTCCCCCACTGATAAGTTGCGAAAAGACAGCGCCCTTACACCAGTCACCTCAGAAAAGTCCACCCTCTTCATTGGGGTGACAAAAATTGTCAGGTTTTGCAAAGCTCTAGTATCGTAAAAAACGTAGCGCCTTTGCGAGAGAAATTGTTTAAAGGCATAATAATTTCATAATAGCTTCGTAGGTTTTGATTTTACGTTGAGCTGTGAGGGGAACTCCCTTGACAATCTACTGATACACTAATATATTTCAAAGGAGAATAAAGTTAATCTGTAAATGGCGATACCGGGCGATCTCCTTACCAAGCCCGAATAAGCCCCCATCTCAACCGAGGATGCAACATGAAAACCATATGGGTCACCTCTATTGACTCCTCCCAAGAGCCGGTCAAACAACTGATGTCCCAGATGAAAACCTACGGCGTAGAGGTTCAGGGCCATTTCTGGAAGGATGATTTGAAGAAAATGGCCTGGATGGCGGCCAGGGAGGATTTGCTCGATACGAATGTTTCCATGTGGGGCATCTTAGGATCGAATGAAGAACTACTTGTTCCGGATACTCTTTACGGCCTGTCGCTCCTGGCCATTACCCTTCAGGCGCAAAGAGGCCTTCACTTCCCTATTATGATCCTTCAAACACAGGGAGAATTGGTCTCTTCCGAACAACTCAGCACACCGCTTAAGGGGGCAGATGTTCTGTCTGTCTCCCGTGGTGGAATCGGAGCAAAGCTGGTGGCCAAGGTGCACGCACCGCCCAAGCCTCTTTCGGCTGAATATTACCTGGACATTTATGGAAATGAACAAATCGGGCAGTGGTTTGAAGTGCGGCCAGCGCGATCGAGCTGGCCTGGGGTAATGTTCGGTGTGACCGGTGCTGAGATTACCTTTCATGCC
>DATKYC010000221.1:0-2109 GCA_035528695.1 Acidobacteriota bacterium
ATCTCCATCCAAGCGAAATTGTTGAGGGTCTAAAAGTAAAAGTATCTCCATCATCAGACCAGAAATGCGAGCGTTGCTGGGTTCATGATCCTACAGTCGGACATGACCTCAACCACCCTGCTATTTGCGAGAGATGCGTCCAGGCCCTCGCTCAAATGGAGTAAGATCCGGGTTGAAAACACATCACCACTTGATGGCCTGGCCCGCACTGATCGTTGTCCTCCTGGATCAGATATCAAAATTGGCCATCGTATACACCCTTCGACTGCATGAATCAGTGCCAGTGATTCCTGGTTTTTTCGACTTGGTCCACGTACGAAACCGCGGGATGGCCTTTGGCTTCATGAACCATTCGGGCTCTGCGGTCGGATTTTACTTTCTTATACCGGCGACTCTTGCAGCGATTATCCTTTTATTGATATGGCTGCTTAGGCTCAAGAAAGCCCAGGCCCCGATTGCTTTGGGCCTTTCCCTTATTCTAGGAGGAGCGGTGGGGAATCTTATTGATAGAATCAGATTTAGTGAGGTAATCGATTTTCTTGATTTCTATCTAGGAGCTTATCACTGGCCTGCATTCAATGTGGCAGACTCTGCCATCACGGTAGGCACATTCTGGGTGGCCTTTTTCCTTGTCTTTCGACAGCAAAGCCCATCAATTCTTAAATCGTAAAGTTGTATTCCATGTACCCTGATCTCTTTTCCATAGGGCCCTTAACCATCCACACTTATGGCGTTTTTGTGGCCATCGGCCTTTTCGTCGGCCTGATGATCACGGTGAAGATCGGAAGGGCTGAAGGGATTGCCTCCCAACAAATCATGGACATGGGTTTCATGATGATCCTCTCTGCTGTCATTGCTTCAAGGCTATTATATGTCCTCATGAACGCCTCCTATTACAGCAGTAGGCCGCTAGATATCTTCAAGATATGGCAGGGAGGTCTGGTATTTTCAGGTGGTATTATCGGCGCACTCTTGGTTATGGTCTGGTACTGGAGGCGACACAACCTCTCACTGTGGAAGACCGCCGATCTGTGGGCCCCTGCTGCCGCCATAGGCCAGGGCATTGGCCGGATCGGGTGTTTTATGGCCGGATGTTGTTACGGCACACCAACCGATTTAAAATGGGGAGTAGTCTTCACCCACCCCAACTCCCTAGCGCCTCTCAATGTCCCCTTGCACCCCACACAGATCTACTCGTCCTTAACCGGGTTCACTATATTTCTTATCCTCATGATCTTACATTGGAAGAAAAAATTTGAGGGGCAAGTCTTTCTGTGGTTCCTGATTCTCCACAGCGTTGCCCGCCTGATCCTTGAGCACTTCCGCGGTGATGACCGGGGGACGATTTTTGCAACCAACCTCAGTGTCACACAGTTGGTCACCACCTTAATACTGATTGCCTCAGTAGTCACCCTCACTGTCTTGAAATCGAAAGGTAAGAAAGCTACAAACGGGGATATTTGAGTCAGGCGGCTAGGACTTCCGAAAGTCCAAGGCCAGGTTCACCACTTTCCCCTGTTTAGGACCCGACAAGAGGGCCATCCCATATTTTCTTATGCCCTGGGTCTTCGTGAGTTTAGGGTAGGCCACGGAGTTTCTGCCCTTTTTACTCTCACGCTGCTTGTGCCAATTTCTCCCTGGCCCTCTGTTTTAACCTTTTTTCCCTGCGGCGTCGCCGGCGTTCCAGTTCCCGCCTTCTCTCGATTTTTTTGTGCCTTGCCATAAAGGAAACTCCTTATTGTATCAAATGCTTTTAAGCCATGCCTTTATCTCTTCCGATGAGGATTCTTTGTTCCCATAAAAGAAAAGAAAAAGTTCACGAAATTTCTTCCTTAGGCTGCTGTCCTCCACCGCCTCTGCCAGTGACAATCTGTCTCTGGGATCGTAGAAATCTTTAAGTCTAAGGAATAGTTCACGGGCGAGACCATCTCGGTCGGTCTTGAGGCGGCCCCTTTGGGAGATTGCTTCAAGGAGGGCCAAAAGGGGTTTTAGATATGGGCTCATGATTTTATAGTTATAGAAGAAGACTTCCCTCTCGGAGCGATGTTCCCGGGGAGCAAATCTTTCGATATTTTCTACAAGCATGTCAACATCGTCCTTCGATTTCCC
>DATKYC010000222.1:0-2970 GCA_035528695.1 Acidobacteriota bacterium
GGCCCAAGTTTCCGGAGGGGCGATGGTGTATCTCCCAAAGGGAGGATGGGCCAGTTGTTCCTCCCTCAGCTCCTGCTTCGTGACCGGTGGGACATGGAGGAAATCATTGAAGGAACGAATCTTCTCAGGCTTGATTCCGGCTTTCTTGAACCGTTCCCGGTAAAAAATCGATTTCTCATAGCATCGCTTGAGTTGGCGCCGCAGGCGGTTCAGCTGGAGTTTTTCCAGGTCGGACCGTTTCATCGTCTCGACTTTCGATTCGAAATATTTCCGTCCTCCCATGAAGATCCCTCCTTCCCATTGGGCAGTCCAATTCAATATGGCGGGTAAGAAGATAGCATAGAAGAGATTCCCCTTGCTACAGCGAAGTATGGCCAAAGGGTGCCGTCGGGGTCCCCTCACCCCGCCCTCTCCCCCGTGGGGAGACTGTGTCATAATTCGTCATGCCCGCGAAGGCGGGCATCCAGTCAGTTGTAGACATTAACAATTTCAAAGACCTGGATTCCCGCTTTCGCAGACATTTTAAAAGGGCATTTAATTTTGCATTTAAGACGGCTATTATCAATCAAATGCCTAAGTGTACCCCCTTTTTTTATCCTGTAAGCCCTTATGCGTCAAATTAAATATGGCGGACTATAAGAGAAGAACATGCAAACAAAGTTATTTATAACTCATGTTTATTGGCTTTTATGGACAATTATGAACTCCAATGACCATTATACCTCCCAATTTTCCGCCATAATTAATTTGACATATGCGCCCGGCTGTGCTATCTTCTCCGGAAGCTGTACCCATCATCTTTTTTTACCAAGAGGAGATAGTCTATGATCGAGATCCTTGAAGGTCTACCCTCTCTGTCCGGCCCAAAAGGAGCTCTTCCCGTCAGGGAAGATGATGAAATCACTTTTAAGCTGGCCATGCTTTTCGAGGGCCAATGTGAAGGTCTGGGCCCTATCCAAGCCGCCGAAAAGTTTGGATATACCCGACAACGCTATTACCAAATCCTGAATCAGTTTGTCCTCCAAGGCGCTGCAGGACTCAAAAACCTAAAACCGGGCCCAAAAGGGAACTACCGCAGAAGCGACGAGGTGATCCGTCAAATTATCCGGTATCGATTTCTGGACCCCCACATGTCTCCGGAGGTGATTGCCCAAAAACTGAACCAGAATGGATATCTCCTGGCCATCCGGAGTGTGGAAAGGGTGATTTCAGATTATGGCCTTCAAAAAAAAACTTCACCTCTATCGCCCCGGAAACGCACCCCTAAAGGTTGAAACCCATCGAACCAAACAGAAGGTGCGCCTGGAGGTAAGCGGCCCCCCAGAGATAGAACGGGGGGTTCGGCAGCTGCTAGCCAATAAGATTTCAGGAACCCTGGTGGGCATCTGGCTGCTGATCCCCGAATACCTCCGACTCGGGACGTGGGATCTGCTCAAGTCTTGGACCGGCTTGGCCGATGAACAGGTCCAACCCCGACTGGCTTTGCAGCTGATCAACGAAAGTGCCTTATGCGTAAACGGCATTCGCATGAAACGAACCCTGAGCCAAAAGGGCTTTGAATTGGCCAACGGGTTGCCCTTTATTGCCACGGACCCGGCCATCCATCATTTGTTAGACAGCCACGGCGTGGCGGAGGCCCAGCGGCTGCAGATCGCCCTGGGAAAGGTGCGACAGACCTTTGGCCACTTTAAAGGAAACCTCATCGCCATCGATCCCCACCGCCTGAAATCGTGCAGTAAAAGACAGATGGTTCGACGCCAAAAGGATCCAGCGTCCAACCCCGTCAAAGTGGCCCAAACCTTCTTCAGTTTGGATGCACAGACCCAGCAGCCTGTTTGTTTTACGACGGCCTCTTCGGCCAGAACCGCGACCCAGGCGACCCCTGAACTTCTCACCTTGACGACCTCGATCCTAAAGCTCAATGGTTATAAGCCCCTGGTCCTGGCAGACAATGAACATTATAGTGTGGAGCTTTTTGAATGGATTTCTTCCCAGTCCCCGTTTGATCTGCTGGTCCCAATGCCCTACAATCCGTCTGTGCTCCGAGCGATTCGCAATCTTCCCAGGGAAGCTTTTACGCGACATTGGGCCGGGTATGCTACCGCCAAGCAGCCTTACTCCCTGACCCGGAGCCGTAAGGGCCCCTACTACCAGTTCATTCAACGGAAAGGGGAGTGTCAGCCAGATTACGACTTTAAAGCCTTCCTCTGCACCAGCGATCGGGATGAAATGGAAGACCTCTCTCTCCATTATCCTCAAAGATGGCATATTGAAGAGTTCTTCAAAAATGACCAAGCTCTGGGATGGCACCGCGCCGGTACGATGAATTTGAATATCCGCTACGGACAGATGACGATGGCCCTCCTAGCTCAAACCGCCTGCTTCATGATGCGACAGCGGCTCGGAGCTCCTGTGAATCAATGGGATGCCCCCCATCTCGCCAAAGATTTCTTCAGGGGATTAGAGGGCGATATCCGTGTGCACCACGATACAATTGTGGTAACCTACTATAATGCTCCCAATCTCGATCTCATGAAGAAGAACTATGAAAATATGCCCCAAAAACTTTCTTCAGAGGGGATCAGACCGACGATCCCCTGGCTCTATGATTTCAAACTCGATTTCAGGTTTAAGTAGATGCTCAATGTCAAATAAATCGGCCCCTTAAAATGTCTGCGGAAGCGGGAATCCAGTCTTTCCAACGCCATCTGGACTCTCGTCTTCGCGGGAGCGACGGTGTGTTAGAGTTTTTCCCCAACCTTCCAGTGTGCTATTTTTGCAAAAAGGTTCAACATAGCGGCAAGCGCCTGCCCTGAATCTCATATGATTCGAAGGCTTCAGCCTGCGTTAAAAAAACAAATTTATTCAATAACTGCAAGTAATCCGAAGGGTTCGTCTTCGGCCGAAGGCCCCGATCGTTGCCCATCCTCTCCGGGGAGAAGGTCTTCAGCATGAAAACGGATCCAATAA
>DATKYC010000223.1:0-5741 GCA_035528695.1 Acidobacteriota bacterium
GGTTATGTCTTTCCCAAACAAGGTCCTTGCTATGATCAATTTCTGCTTCTTTAGCACTACCATCTCCGATAGAATTTGACACGCTATTCCTCCTTTAATATCTGGTTTAAAAAATTTGACCTCACTCTCTGGCATTTGATACTGTTATGATAACAATAGATAATCCTCATGAAATCCTGCTAACCGTGGGTTTCGACAGAACATTAGATTACTGCCAATGATCGACCTTCATGTACACAGCAGTGCATCCAGCGATGCCAGGGGTTCGGTGCTTGATTACTGGGAACAGGCCCGAAAAGTCGGCATACAAATACTCTGTCTAACCAACCATCTCGAATACATGCATAAATCCACTGGGCTTGTGGACATCAACTTTAAGCGAGATTTCGAGAAATACGAAGAGGAATTCAAGACAACCGCGTCTTTAAAGGAGGGCCCGGAAATCCTGCTCGGCGCCGAATTAGGCAACCGCTTCAACTACAGGGATCAGATGGAAGAATACATTAGATACTTTGACTGGGATTTTCTAACAGGATCCGCCCATGTGGTGAATGGATTCGGTATTGCAGCGAGCCACGGCATCGGATACTTTGAGGGAAAGAGCGAAGAGGAGGCCTATGGGTGCTATTTTGACAAGGTCGAGGAGCTCCTGAACTGGTGCCCATTCGAGACTTTTGCGCACTTTGACATTATCAAGCGCAATGGTGTCACCTTTTACGGACCTTTCAGGGCAGAAAAGTACCGCGACAGGATATACAGATTACTCAGGTTAATAAAGGAAAAAGACATGGCCCTGGAACTCAACACCTCGGGTTACTTTCAGAATCCTCAGGAACCCTACCCCTGCCGGCAAATACTGGAAATGGCCTATGAAACCGGCATCAGAAAGGTGACCATCGGATCCGACTGCCATGATCCCAAAGATCTGGGTCGTGGCATACACCAGGGATTAGCGCTCTTAAAAGAGGTAGGATTCAAAGAGATTACCTTCTTCAGAAAAAGAGTTCCATGCAAATTTGACCTCATGACAAAATCAGGATCTTTAAATGACAAATGAAGATGTGACCCCGAGTTAGAGGCCGCGGCCGAACTTCAGGGCATTTTTGTTGATACCGACACGCATATGCTCCTGGATCACTTCATGGCCCGTGTCACTGAAAGGAAGGTAGACCAGGGTTGATTCCTCTATGGTAAAGCTGACCCGGGGAAGGAGGGGGAAGATCTTTGTTTTGATAAGGCCCGAGCTGGCCAGGATGATCTTCATGCTCTGGGCGGCCTCGGTTTGAGCAAGGGTAACCGGATAGAGATTCCTTTTGGGGACTACCTCCTCCATCTCAAAGTCTTTCTGGCTTACGGTCATCTGCCTGGCCACTCGCAGAAAGACCTCTGGTCGGATCTTAAAGGCCGGGATCCAGAAGGCCATACCCCGATCCTCCCAATGCTTCTGTACCACCTTGGGCTGGTTGGTGAGACGGATGAAATCAGCGTAGGAATTGATCTTGAGGCCGTTGTCCCCTGCACTTATTCTCCAAAAGGGCAAATATATGCTGGTTTCGTCCCTGCCCGGGACGGCCCCGAAGCCAACCTGGATAAACTTGCCCTCCGAGGCCTCCCAGACCGTATCACAGTTCTTGCAGGTCAGGGCCACGCTGTCCCTTTCGCCATCCAAGTTCCAGCCGCACTGCGGGCATATGGTTGCCATAAAGGCCATCTGCCACGTGGGATTATCGTCTATGGCCGGGGCAAAAATGTCTTCGCCCCGAGGCAGGTTGGCAATGAGTCTGTTTGTCACTGCATCAAAAACCTTGTTTTTTTGCACAAACAGGGGCAGGTAGATAAGGCTCAAGGCCTCGCCGATGTAGGCCCGGAGGAGGAGCTTGCCAGAGCCGAAGGCCATAGTATGTTTTCCCACCTCAGCCAGCACGTCGGCAACCCTGACGGTGCAGTTCAGGAATGACCCATTCACATCCGGGGCGACGAATCTCATCTTCAGGGCCTGCGGCCTTAGCCCCAGGGACATGGGGAGTTGCTTGAAGGCCATGCCCTGACGCGTGATGTCCACAATGCGGTGGCCGATGGATGTATCCCGACAGAAGTATGCGCTACCCTTAAAACGCATATAGGGGGCATAGAGGATATCTCTATCTGATGACTTGTGGGGCAGGAGGAAGCGGAAATAATCGCGGGCATAGAGGAAGTTCGTCACATTGCAGTAGGGGCAGCGAATCAGGTGGTCGGTTTCCTCGAGCTCAATAGGGGCGCCGCACTGTGGGCACTCTTGCTCTATGGAGAATCCCATGTTACCCTAACTTTTCCCCGCACTGATTGCAGAACACAGAGTCAGGCAGGTTCTCCGCCGTGCAATTGGGACAGGTCTTAGGGATAGGTTTTTCATCCGCCTGGTGTCCGCACTTGGGACAGAATCTCGCGTTGGGCGGCAGGTTTTTGCCGCAGTTGACGCACTGATGGAAAACCACCTGCTGATGACCGCAGTGGGGACAGAATTTGGCGTCTCTGGGAATCGAGTTTTTGCAGTCCGGGCAATTGATCTCTTGGGGTGCAGCGCTGCCACCAGCTCCCCTCTGGGGCCTGAACGCCTCTGCAAACATGGCCGGCATCATTAAGCCCATGCCCATGCCCAAACCCGAGCCGGCACCCCCTGGAGATTCAGCGGCCTTTTCCATGGCCATGGCCGCCTTCATCTTGACCAATCTGTCCAGATCCTGGATCACGCTTAGGCGGCTCTTGTCGTCAATGGCCTGTTGCACCTCGGGCGGTGGGGTGATGGAGGTGATGTAGATATGTTTCAAGGCCAGGCCAAAGCGACTGTAATCATCTTGCAGCCGCTTTTGCAGGCCTTCAGACAGCTCGTCATATCGCCCTGGCAGATTGAAGAGGCTGTCCAGGTTTTCACCCAGATGGTCGTTAAAGCGCGAGACAATGACCCGCTTGAGATATTGTTCGATCTCTTCGGTGGTGTATTTTCCCATGGTGCCTACCAGGCTGTTGATAAACAACACCGGCTGGACCATCTGAATGTTGAATACGCCATGGGCCCGCAGGCGAATCAGCCCCAGTTCCGAGTCTTTGAAGGCCACCGGGTCCCTGGTTCCCCATTTGAGGTTGGGGAAGACCTTCATGTTGGCCACATACACCTCGGCCCGCAGCGGGCTCCTCATGCCCCAGGGCAGGGCCAGGATTTTGGTTAAAACCGGGATATTGGCTGTGACCAGGGTGTGACGGCCGGGGCCGAAGGCATCGCAGGCTTTGCCTTTATAAAATAATACGCCCGCCTGGCTCTCTCGAACAATAAGTTGAGCCCCGAACTTGATTTCACCGGAGCCTTTCTCTGGGATCCTGTGCACCAGTTCCCGGCCCGTCTCATCAAACCATTCTATTACCTCTAAGAAAATGATGTTATCGGTTCCCATATATCCCCCTTTCACCGATTGAGACCTTCACAGCATCGTATGGTGCCTCACCGGGCTAACGTACCTGAAAAATAGCAATTAATCAATAACATTCAAAGGATCAGTTATGTCAGCCAGATAGTCCGTTTTAGGTAGCGCAGGGGAACCAAATCTGATATTAACAACTGTTATGAAATCAACTATCGAGGACATAAGGACCTTTGCCATGAAATGCTTTTCCAAGGCCACTGGCAGTCACGACTGGGATCACACCCAGCGGGTCTACAATTTGTGCATGCATATCGGGGAGGTTGAAGGGGCGGATATGGAGGTTCTGAAGATTGCAGCCTATCTCCATGATGTGGGGCGCCCCTACCAAGATGAATCAAAGGGAACCATCTGCCATGGAGAAAAAGGTGCAGACATGGCACGTGCCCTGTTGGAAGAATATCCGGTTTCCGATGCACAGAAGGCTAATATCATCCACTCTATTAAATCTCACAGGTTTCGCGGTAAGTGCCAGCCTGAGACCCTGGAGGCAAAGATCCTCTTTGATGCTGACAAACTGGATGCTACTGGTGCCATTGGAATTGCAAGGACCTTCCAGTTTGCAGGCGAGGTAGGGGCCAAACTCCATAACCCTTGTATCGATCCAGAGGATACCGAGCCATATACAGAAGAGGACACCGGGTATCGGGAATTCAAGCTAAAGCTATCCAAGATCAAGGACCGCATGCTCACTTCCGAGGGCCGCTGCATGGCCAGGGAGCGCCATGGATTTATGGAGATGTTTTTTGAGAGATTTTTGCAGGAGTATAGGGGTTACAAGTAGGGAGGGTCAGCATTGTGCCTGAGAGTGGTCATTTCCTGATGGATGACCAGCTGAGCGGTAACGAACCCCATATAAGAACACGGTAACGGCCGGGGTGACGAAGCCCGTCCTTCGACCATGCTCAGGATGGTGAGCTTGTCGAACCATATCGGTTACGGTGACGTTAACCGTAACCGAAAAACGAAACGGGCATCCCCGACAAGTCGGGACAGGCTCCACCGTAACCGATAAACGAGTTAGCAAAACGGGCCCTGTTAAATTCCCGCTTTGCGGGATCCCCTCGGGGGGATTTAACAGGGCGGGCATCCCCGACAAGTCGGGATAACCCATAAACGTTACCATAATTGTGAATAGACTACCTGGTTGCTATTACTTGATTTTTGCCAGAAGCCTCGTGGCCCACTCCCTGAAGTACCTGTCATCTGATTGTGCCACCTTCTGCAGCAAGGCCCTTGCCTCCGCCTCATCTCCTTTTCCCTTCAGTTTCAGGAGCAACTCGGCAAGGTATATCTTGCCTTCGTCTTTGTCAGCGAAGTACTTGGTTGCCTGATATTCCCTGTAGTACGTGAGGGCCTTTTCCTTGTCCTTGAATGGCCATGGGACCACGGCCCAGAATCGGCCGAGTGCAAGTATAGGCCCGGCTTCATCATACATCTTATCCAGCTCATATGCCTTCTCAAAACTACTCTGGGTCTTATTCTTGAGCCCTTCTGCGAGGGCAGTGAGTATGCTTACCCCATCCGAGTAGATACCCACATTAAGGCCATAGTAATAGTACCCATCGGGCTTGTTGGGCCCTTGCTCAATGGCCTTTTGCGCGTATTTCATGCCCTCTTTGCCATGCCTGGCACAGATATCCTTCCATCCCTCAACGTTTTGCTTCTTTGCCTCTTCCCCATAGTCCCGGTATGCCCTCGCACACTTCCAGTTTGCCTCACAGTCGTCGGGGTTTGCCTCCAACGCCTTGAGGTATAAGTCAATGGCCTCCTTGTAGTTCTCCATTCCCCCCTGGTTGTAAAGTGCATCGGCCTCAGACAGGTAGTCCTCAGCCATGAGGCCCACGGGAGAGATAAAGACAAGAAGGAAAACGAAACCGCCCGATAGAAACCACTTCATCCCCGCACCTCCCATTACTCGACAGCAATAGAGACTATGATAGATTCTGGTTGGTGGAAAGTCCCCCTCTGGCTCACGAGTCCAAAAAAGACCACACAAGAGAGGGCCTGGTTATGATATGATAGGGATATCAAAACCTCAACCACTTTTTCCCTCTATCTGCTTGCCTGTCTCATAGTATCTGTGGGCCAAGGTCAAAGTCTCCACGGAAGATCTGTAAGATCAGGTTTTGCCTGTTACAAATGATTTGATATTGTGGCTGTTTCTGGCTATGATAGTTCCCCTGATAGAAGCAGGGATTTGATTAAGACAAAATGGAGGGCAACTCATGGAGCTAAAAGGGAAAAAGGTCATCATTCTGGTTGAGCAGATGTACAATGAAT
>DATKYC010000224.1:0-6793 GCA_035528695.1 Acidobacteriota bacterium
CTTGGGCCCGAGTATTCAGATGGAACAGTCCATGGTGGGAAAGGTCTTATCAAGCTGCGCCATGGTGCCGCCGATTGATGGCCTCTTCTCCACCAGGACCACATCAAAATCATTGTCTGCAAGGTCCAGGGCTGTTTGTATCCCTGCCACACCACCCCCGATAACCAAGGCCCTCTTTATGAGGGGTAGGGTCTCTTCTTTGAGTGGCCAGAGGTAGCGAACCCTGGATACAGCCATTTTGACTAGATCTATCGCCTTTTTGGTAGCAGCCTCCGGCTCGCTCATGTGCACCCAGCTACATTGCTCACGAAGGTTGGCCATATCCAGAAGGTACGGGTTGACACCGACGGAGTTAAGCATTTGCCGAAATGTAATTTCATGGAGCCTCGGTGAACAGGAAGCAACCACAATCCGGTCAAGTTCATGCTCTAGGATATCGTCCTTTATCTGCTGCTGGCCCGGTTCGGAACACGCATAGCCCACATCCTTCGAAACAATTACGCCGTCAAACTGAGAAGCTATTTGTGCCACTTTTTGACAATCTACGGTTTGGGCAATGTTTAACCCACAGTGGCACACATAGACTCCAATGCGTGGTTGCAATTCGCTTTTATCTCGGTTCTTCGCAAGTACGTTCTCTTTCATTCCATTCCCTCTATCCAGGCCGGAGGCACACCGGCCCGGCGGCAACATCCTCCGCAAAAACATTCATCTCACACCCAGCCTTAAGCCTCCACCAGATGGACTGAGACAAGGTTTCTTAGAACCAATACAAGCTGGCCGACCAGAGTTCGAGGCTTTCTACTCCTAACTGCCCTGTTTTGCACTTACTGCCGGCAGCTTACTCCCAGTGAATAGTTTCGGCCAGAGCACTCGTGAGATCCATCATTGCCATACTGAGCTCCTCTCCTAAAAAAGGATCCTCCATGGCACAACGTAGATGTATCTGGCACTTGGGGCAGGCGGTGATCAATACGTCGCTTCCTGTAGCACGGGCCTGTCGAATGCGCTTCACCTGAAGAGCTTTACTGAATGAATCGCAACCGGTCCAGGCGCTGTTGCCACAACATATGGCACTGCCTCCCCAATCCTGCATTTCAGTAAATGCGATAGGATTGAGTCGGCTGATCAATTTCCGTGGGAGATCAGCGCGATTTTCAAGGCGGCTTAGCCTACAAGGATCCTGAAATGTCAGCCTATTGTTAAGTTTTTTGAAGCCAACGGCCCCTTTGTCAATCTCCTTTTCCAGCAGATCAAAGATATGGGTAACTTTGAAATCCACTTCAATACCCTGTTCTGGATAGTCATGAACCAGGGTCCTATAACATTCGGGGCAGCCTGTGATGACTTCCTCGATACCTAAGCTGTGGATGGCATCTGCGTTCAACTTTGCGAGTAATGCAAAGTTCTCTTTGTCCCCCGACCAAAGCAGGTCATGGCCGCAGCATCTCTCATCCTGAAGCAGTGAAGGGCTAATGTCAAAAAAGTTAAGAAGTCTAAGGCTGTCGAGCAAAATGTTACGAGTCTGAACCCCAAGATGGTTTCTGAAGAAAATATCAAAGTACGGAGCGCACCCACCGAAAAACAAGGTTTTGCTCTCGGGGTCCAGCTGGATATCTTCAGGGAGCCATTCCCAATGTTTACCTTCGAGGTCCTTTGATGTCATGGTTCGCATAAGGGACTGAAAGAAGCCACCATGGGATTGGTGCCCGTTAGACCCCGACTTTTTCAATAGGTGACGCACATCCCGAATAACTTCAACAAAGTTGACAGCAGATGGGCACCTATCATAACAGAGCCCGCAGGTGAGGCATGATGCTATATCCTTTTGTACTGAGGCAGACTCGATATTGCCCATGATTATCGAGTTGGCTATGGCCCGAGGGGAGAATGGCTTTCCTGACAAGGTCAAAGGGCACGCAGATGAGCATTTTCCGCAATCCAGGCAGGCATAGACGTCGTGTGCTGCAATGATTTGTCTTATGAGTTCGTCGCTCCCAGCCGCAGGCATTGCCTTGGCGACAGGAACCACCGGGCTCTTGCCTATGGCTTTCACTTCACTTACGAAACCTCTCAGGAACTCAAGTAGTTGTTCTGACTCCTCGGGCATAAAGGTGGATAGGCGCAGGCGATCCTTTCCCAAACCCAGCAACTCCAATATTCCGCGAGTGTCTTCTACATTTTTTTGAGCCGCAGTAGTTCCTGCTTCGTAACGACATGTCCCTGGTGCACACCCTACCAGCGCCACTCCATCTGCCCCCAATTCAAAGGGCTTGAAGAGAAGAGCCTTGCTAATTCTCCCTGTGCATGGGATTCGCACCATCCTTACCTCAACAGGAATGTTAGAAGCACTGTCCTGGAGAGTCTGATATGCCGCATGGGGGCCCCAATTGCAAAGGAAGAGAATGATATTGGGATTCACCATAGATCTTTGTCCGTCTCTTGTGTGAATGTTATCTCTAAGCTATTGAACCAGCACCTCTTCGAGCATCTGCTCAAGATATGCCTGATCACGATACGGGCTGTCAGCAGCGTTTGATGGACACACCGAAATACAATTACCACAGCCCTTGCACAAGGCCTCATCAACCTCACTACTCCAACCACCCGCGTTATTTCTCTTGAAGGCAATTGCCTGATGAGGGCATACTTTAGCACAGCGCCCACACCCACGGCATCGAGTTTTATCCACTACCACTGTGTATCCCTTGCTCTGACGAGGACCTCGAGGCATAATTGCCGCTGCGAGGGCTGCGGCTGCGGCCCCCTTCTTCCTCTCAGAGACATGGATGTCCCCTGGGCTAGCCAGAAAAAGCCCTGCGATAGATGTTGCTCCCGGATAGAGGAAAGGCATGGATGAGCCTACGATATAGCTTGGGAGACCTTCCTGGGGGATGTAAGGAATCAGCCTTCTAGATTTCTCTCCAAGGATAACGGCTCCCACCTGCAGTACCTGAGAAAAATTCTCTGATTCAACAAAGACCCGAAAATCACCCAAAGTACCACTTATTCCCTTGACCGAAGAGTTCTCAAAGCAATGTATATTAGGATGGGATTCGGTTCTTGAGAGGAATTTACTGGGCGTTCCAAACATAAAGACTTCAAGCCCCGCCTCAGCAAGCACCAAGGCACTGGTTATGGTCGCCTCTGATTTCCCTAGCACGGCTGTGGCAAAATTATAGGTCCTTGCAGGAGATGGAAGCGGTCTTAACCTCTTGGCCTTGTGAAGCGACCGCTCTATTAACCCGGCAAAAAGGTCAAACGCTGTGGATTCATCTTGTCTAAGATAGGGGAGGACCTCCCCCCTTATGTTGCAGGTTTCCACCATAGAGCGGCTCACACCAGTCCCTTTAAAAAGGGCATCTTTTAAACGGCTACGCTGGTCGGTGCATGCGCTACACACAAAGTCGAGGGGACAGCACACACAGGATGCAAGGACGACACGGGTAATACCTTTTTCTCGGATAGCCCTCAATATGCTTGCAAAACCCTCCGGAACACAGGCTGACCACATTACTTCAGCGTGCACTACCCCTTCTTGCTCCATCAGGCCCTCTACATAACTTTCCATCCTACCGTTCCAGCCCAAGGCATCGTTACACCGGCACACAAATACCCCCAGACGGATCTCCGTAGAAAGCTCTGGATCAGGAGGTGAAAAAGAAACACCATGCCCTTTGGGGCGCTGCGAGGCCCCTCCAAGCAAAATCATAGCCCTGGCAGCGGCAGCAAGACCACGCGTGATCATGGCGTGGACATTGGATTTGGCAGCCTTGGATTCGTATGCCCTTATTACATCCTCCCCCTTGATCTGAGGTGCAACCCTTGGATCTGCGATAATTACCGCGCCGGCGTGCTCTATACTCTCTTCCGTTTGCTCCTGGTGATTGATAGCTCCGATCACAGTGCAGACATCAGAGCACAAAAGGCACTCAGAACAAATACCGCATTGGAGACACCGTTCAGCCTCAGAAAGGACCTGTGCCTCGCTCAGGCCCAGGGCCACTTCTGAGAAATTATCCTTTCTCACAGCCGGCTGTCTCTCTGGCATAGTGGGCCGTGCGAGAGAGGGGATATCCTTTGGAATCTCAGCAAACTCCCTATCTTCGGGTCTTGAGCCCAGTGTAATGGCCACTTCTTCACCGCTAAGATCCCTGTGAACCGTGAGGGCCACAGAGCGGCCCGCAGCCATAGCCTCTACCACGGAAGAGGGTCCGGTAACGGCATCTCCTATGGCATACACAGGTGCGATATTGGTACGCCACGATTCGTCTACACCAAAAAAGCCACTCGTGGTGAGATTGAGGCCATTAGGGAGGTCCTGATCTTGGAAGCCCCCCACCTGCCCTATGGCCACAATAGCCTGATCAAACTTAAGGTCAAAAGTGTCGCTTTCCGGAATGATCACCGGCCAGGGAATTCCTTTGGCGTCAGGTTCTCCAGGTTTTGTTGGTTTACAGGTCAGGTGGTCTAACTTTCCATTTAGGCCTGAAAACGCGATGACCTGGGTTCTATCTCTCAGTAAAATTCCCTCCTCTCTCGCTCCCTTTATCTCTTCCTTATCTGCAGGGAGGAGATCCTCTGGGAACCAGGAAAGGATAGTCACCTGGGCTCCAAGACGACTCAAGGTACGGCTTAAGTCAAATGCAGCGTTTCCGTCGCCAATGACAGCTACCGTGTGACCGAGTTCTTCCTGCGGTTTCTTGATTTCGCCTCGATAAAGCCTGGTCAGAAAGGAGAGGCATCCTTCGACCCCTTCCAACTGTTCTCCTGGCACCCGCAGCATTCGGTCGTTCCAGGTGCCGGTTGCAAGTATGATGGCATTAAAGTCTTGTTTAAGGTTATCTAGGTCCCGGGCAAGGTCAATCGGATGGGAAGTGATAAAACGAACTCCCAGTTTCTGGATAAGCTCCAGTTCATGATCTAGGATATCCCTTGGGAGCCGATGCTGGCCTATACCATAGCGGAGCAACCCCCCAGGTTTGGCCTCTTTTTCAAAGACCGTTACCACATAGCCAAACCGGGCCAGATCAGCCGAAGCAGCTAAGCCTGCAGGCCCGGAGCCGATGACCGCGATCCTTTCTTCTCTTCTCGAAATGTCTGGAAAGTCAGGGACATTGGGATTGGAAACCTCATAATCGGCCAAGAAACGTTTGATGTTCCTGATGGCAATCGGCTCGTCCAGTTCACCTCTACGACAGATTCCCTCGCAAGGGTGGGTGCATACCCTCCCACAGATCCCAGGTAAAATATTATCCCTCCGGACCAGGTCCAGGGCTTCTCGGAACCGCTTGGCCCCCGCGAGAGCAATGTAGGCCTGCGCATTGACGCCTAACGGGCAGTTCGTCTGGCAAAGTGGCTTCTGCCTCTTGTCGATGACAGGCCTGCCGGGAAGGCTCCTTCGGCCATTAGATCGTATTGGTTTCCCTCCATCAAGGGTTGTCACGGGGCAAATCTCATTACACCGACCACACAGTGTGCACCGCTCACGGTTAATGAAGGTCTCTAGGACTTTCACTCGAGCGCGGAAGCCCTGGGGAGTGTGTTTTAGCGAGGTAACTCGCGCTGGCAGGATGCAACGGATAAGCGGATTTCTCAGTATCCTTATCAGTCCAGAGCGCTGGGCAAAATTGAAGGATACTCCTGATGGTAGTCTCCATTCTTCCCGGGAAAGTTTTTTGTCAAGATCAGGGTCAGGATCAATAAGCGTCACAGGAATTCCCAACTCGCCTAGCTTATTGGTTGCCGCCACTCCCGCAGGTGTCGCCCCAATGACAATAGCTCTATGCAAGCGGTCTTTTGTATGCCTCATGTTCAGGCCTCTGTCTTACCCGTTGCCTTTTTTTGTCGTCCCTTTAGCACGGCCCTTCCGTACTCTAAACCCTTATTGAAGGCGATCACATTCATTTCCTCGGTGCCCTTTGGCACCGATTTGACTACAGCTTCACGCGTTGCATCTACAGAGACCGCTTTTGTGACCGCCGTAAAAAACCCAACCATAATAATATTTGCCATCATTTTCCTTCCCAACTCTTCAGCCATACGAGTTGAGGGAATGGGAAAAAAATCTCTCACAATTCCAGAATCTTGCACCAGATCTTGATCAATTACCAAGATCCCTTCTTCCCTTAGTTCGCCGATGAACTTATCAAAACCCGCCTGGGACATACACACCAGGATGTCGGCATGTCTGACATGAGGGTAGTGGATGGGGTCGTCAGAAATGATCACCTGCGCGCTGCATGCCCCTCCACGGGCTTCAGGGCCATAGGACTGAACGAGCGTACTATGTCTGTGGTCACCCAAAGCCGCCGCCTTCCCAAGGATGCTGCCGGCCAATACAATCCCCTGACCCCCAAAGCCGGTAAAGGTGATCTCCTGCCTCTTTGTTTTCATTTTTTCGTTGCCCATGGCGTGAAAATTTCCGTCTTACTAGTTCTAGCCCTGTCTGCAGTTTCAAAGAGCTCTACTGAGCTCGGGATATTCGTCGCACTCAACAAACCAAGAAAACTAAACCTACCCTATCTATGCTTCGTTTTCCTCACCCAGGATCTCCTTTGGACGGTACATCTTATCATACATGTCCGTATAGGTAGGCTTAACTATATCAATAAACTTCCCCAGGATGACTCCCCTGCTGAAGTCGATATCGAGTTCAGTGGGAGATGCGCCGTTCTTGATAATTGTGCGCTCTTGATAAATCCTGAGTGTGTCGAGGGCTTTTTCTTTGTTCCGTCGCCCGTAGTTGACTGGGCAGGGCGCCAGAATCTCAACAAAAGAAAACCCTCGTTTC
>DATKYC010000225.1:0-4158 GCA_035528695.1 Acidobacteriota bacterium
TCAGTTGCGGAAGTGGAGGCAGGAGGGCTTTTTCTGAATAACTACATCTGCATGAAACCTGTAAGATCCATACAGATGTACCCCACCACCTATCTGGTTGGAGAAGATGCTGTAGCCCGGTTTTACAGCATCATAGTGGGAAGCCCCGGTTCGGAATATGACGTCGGAGGCAGGATTTTTCTAAAAAAGCGGGGCACCCGAGCTGAGATTGTGGCGAGAGCAATCAGTAATGGAGGGAAGATCATCACGAGGGGCGATTTGATTGGCGAAGTGCCTGGCATAAAGGCCCACCTGGAGTGCCGAGGGCTGATACTGAACGGCGGGGTCATTCATGCCATTCCCGAGCTGCGAGGATATGCGGACGGGGTTGAGATGTCCCACGAGGCGGCAGTGGGTAAGATCGCCCAGGAAGAGATTGCCTATCTGATGTCGCGGGGGCTTAACGAGGATGAGGCTACCGCAACTATTGTGAGAGGTTTTCTGAGTGTGGATATTCCGGGGCTGCCACAGCAATTGAAGGCGGAAATCGATAGGGCCATTGAGACCAGCGATAAGGACATGATGTGAGCCAGTCGGGTTCTTGAACCTCCTCTATCGCAAGACGGAGAGCAAACGGAAGAGATTGTCACCGGCAAAAAGATGGGCCAGCTGGAACATTGGGCCTATCAATATCCGACTTATGATGCCTGTGTGGGCGAAGTTGTCCAGCATTACTATACCGATGAGAACAATGGGGCCGTAACGCCCAAATTCTCGATATTTTCGTGCGGCACCTGGAGAGAGCAGGTTCTCCAGGATATGTGACCCGTCAAGCGGGGGAATGGGCAGGAGATTGAACAGGCCAAGGCCTAAGTTCATAAGAACCAGATAGACCAGGGTCTTCAGGTAGACCTCCCAGGGGAAAAGAAAGTATCGGATGAGAATCCCGCCCAACAGGGCCGTGGCTATGTTGGCCAGAGGGCCCATAAGGGACATGATGATGGTGTCTCTCCTGATGTTTTTGAAATACATCGGATTTACGGGTACAGGCTTGGCCCACCCGAAATTAAAAAGGAATAGACAGATTGCTCCGAAGGGATCAATGTGGGGCAGCGGGTTTAGGGAAAGCCGGCCCATGTTCTTTGCGGTGGGGTCTCCCAGCCATAGTGCCGACCTGCCGTGGGCGTACTCGTGAATGGTGATTGCGAATAGTAACACAGGGATTCTGACAATCCACTGGGTAATATCAAACATGTTGTGTACCCCTTTGTCTCAGAAATTTAGGAATTGCAGGAGCTTCCCGCCAGGTAGAAGGGGGGGCTGCTTTTTGTCCCGGCCGGCCGGCACTGGAGGGAACTCTAGATTACATAACAATAAATACGCTTGACGGCAAGGGACAAACAAGGGGTCCCCCTTCGGGTAACTTCATGAAATGACGAAAGCCTCCCGCCGGTCGCTCCGGAAAAGGACCCATAAACCGACTCTGTAAAATTGAAAAGAGCTAAAGTGTTACCATGGATGAAAGGGAAGGAGGTGGTCCTTATGAAAGTTAGGAGAGCCGACTTTGCAGGCTCCTGGTATCCAGGAACCGAGTCAGAATGCCGGAGGTTTATTGAAGGATTTTCCGGCGCGAGGCTTCCCGCTACCAGTGATACGGATCAGCCGGTGGGGGGCATTGTTCCACACGCCGGGTGGTATTATTCCGGAAAAATAGCCTGTAACGTCATCAAGGCCCTCAGCTATAATGGTAAGGCCGATACCTGTATCATTTTCGGCCGGCACCTGCACCCTGGAAGTGACAATTATATCATGACGGAAGGGCGGTGGGCCACGCCGCTTGGAGAACTGGAGATAGATGCTGATCTTGCGAAAAGGCTCGCCGCGGAGTTTTCCTTTACGGTAGAGACCACTACCCGTTACGATCAGGACAACACGATCGAACTGCAATTGCCCTTTATCAAATATTTCTTTCCTAAGACCAGGATTGTCCCTATCGGTCTACCTCCCCGGTCAGAATCCCTAAGCATCGCTACACGGGCTGCGGAGATATCAAAGATGCTCGACAGGACGGTCCGCGTTGTGGGATCCACTGACCTTACTCACTACGGTCATAATTATGGCCTTACCCCCAAAGGTGTGGGAAAGGATGCGGTGGAGTGGGTAAAGAATGTGAACGACAAGCAGTCTGTCGATTTGATGGTGGCGATGGACGAGGAAGGAGTTATTCGCGAGGCCCTCAACAACCATAATGCGTGCTGTCCGGGCGCTGCGAGCGCCGCTATTGCCGCGGCAAAAGCGCTGGGCGCGAAAAGGGGAGAAAAAGTAGAATATTTCACCAGCTATGATGTCAGGGCCGACAGTAGTTTCGTGGGCTATGTGGGGGTGGTTTTCTATAGGTAAGGGAGGGTCCCGGTCTTGAGATTTTTTAAGGGACTTGGTATATTCGGCGGAAAAAATCGAGCGAAACACTCTAGGGTCCCAATGCGGAACCCTACTGATATAGCGGAGCAGGATAAGAGGAACTCTCATATGAACAGAGAAAGAATCAAGATAGACCTCCTGATTCATGACCTGAAGGTCCCCCTCGCTGTGATTGGAGCAGGGATTACCTCTCTGCTTAACAGGCAGGAGAAATATGGCACCCTCACTCAAGATCAAGAAAGAGTCTTGATAAGGGTGTTGAGGAACACCAAGACCACTCAAACCCTGGTGAATGACGCCCTGGAATTGGCCAGGTCCAGAGAGGGGATAGTCAACCCTGTAAATCTGAGGCTTTCGAGCCTCATCGAGCAGGCCCTGGTAGAAATCTTTGATCTCGCCGACAGCAGTATCTCAGAAAAGATAAGAACCTGTGCTGACATCATAGTCCTGCGAGAGGCGCTGGAGGAAAGAGGAATCATACTACACATAGATGAATGACTCTGGTGCCGGGAGGTGTGTTTAGATGAGGTAAAGATCAGGCAGATTCTCAGGAACCTCTTGAATAATGCCCTGAAATATCGAAAAAGCCGGGTGGAGTTAGAGATAGAGGAAAAGGGAGGTTTTATCACCTTTTCCGTTAAGGATGATGGGGCGGGAATACCGTCAATCTACCACAAGAAAATCTTCGATAGTTATTTCCAAATGGATGCCACTGAACCGTGCAGCGTCAGGGGGCACGGGTTGGGCCTGGCCGGCGTAATGGTACTGGTGGAGGATATTGGCGGCAAATTATTTCTGGAGAGCGATGAGGGAAAGGGGGCTAAGTTTTTGGTCCAGATACCCCTCACAGGCATCAAATAACAGATGTTAACGGCGGAATGCCGGGCACGCGGATAGAGATTCTCTGCCTTGCGGTTTTAGCCTCACTACATAACTTTTTCTATCTCGTCCTTAGCGACCCGGTAGGTCTCATCGAATTCCTTCCAAAACTCTTTGTGTTTCTCTCGCCACTCATCCCCAAATCTCTTGTCGAAGAATGGCTTAAGGGTAGCAAACCATTTACCCTGTTTCCCGATTCCCTCTTCCTTGGCTTTTAATACATCTGCCAGATAGGAGGGGATCTCAGAGATTTTGTCCTTGGGTAGATAGCACTGAGCTCCCCCTTTAATGGATTTTACCAGATCATCTGAGGTGAGGGCATGCGCGGTGAGCATTATCGCGGGGAAGCCTTTTCCACTGGCCAGTTCCAATAGATCGTAGCCTCTAACACCCATAATATCGAGGATAGTAGCATCGTAAGCGTTTTGTTCAAGAAATTTCTGTGCGGTGCTAAAATTCGGTGCGGTGTCGATAAGACACATGTCCAGTAACTCTCTTAACGTCTCCAAGACGTCGGGCTCATCGTCTACAATCAGTATTTTTTTCCCTACCAGTATGTCCTCCATGTTCGTGCCTCCCTGTCGCGCTTAAGATTTGGAACAGGATATTAACCTGATAAGTAAGGGCAGTCAATATTTTTTCAGACAAAGGTCACTTAATCCACCACCCATGAAACCCCCAGGGCACGGCAGGCAGCGCCCCCTCGGTGGGAATGTTGCGGGCTACGAAATAAAATTAAGGATCCCACTTATGTCCAATTCATTCTTATTTATGCCAAGTGCCTCCGGATCTATTCCCAGACTAAGCCCGAGGAGCTGGGTGTAAAGAATTGAGGGGAGACGGCCGTTCACATTCCGCCTGGCAATAAGCATCTTCTGG
>DATKYC010000226.1:0-4007 GCA_035528695.1 Acidobacteriota bacterium
CCTGATGAACTTCTCAAGGCAGTGGATTCGGCCCTTCAGGACGCCGCCACCCGGAAGCCTGAGGAACAGATCTTGATTCACAAAGAGGAGATGATTAGGCTTTTGGAACGAGCCGCAACCGATACTCAGCTGGTTTACGACATGCTCCATTACGGTTCAGACGCTCTTGAGAAGTATGAACTGTCGGGTCCTGAAAAACTCGCCGTGCTAACCGGCGACATTCAGTGGATAGAAGAACACATCGGGCCACTTACGCCAGTTCAAAGGAGGTGGCTTGAACAGCGAGTGGCCGCAGAAATTTGGTAGCCTTCAGAAGTTAACTGAGCCCGGGTAACGCATGGGGTCAGTTAACTATATTCTTTAGAAACACGAGGCTATTTCCAGGGAATAAACAACTTGAATTTTATTTCTTTCGATCTGTTAACTTTTGATGCCTTTGATACTATTGACCCGCAGGCCTTCTCTCATAAGAACCGCCTTTAATGATGCCTTATCGCCTTGCGAGTGCATCCTCAACACATTTTATCAGGTCATCAGGGGAGATTTGATCCCTCGCTACATGTTTCCATCATCAAATCTATAATAAAAGGATCGGGTTTGTCTGAGTTGGATTTTTCAAGCCCCTCTTTACCACTGAATGCCTCCGAGACCTCGTATCCGGCAGATTTCAAAATGATGCCTGTGGTTCGTACAAAATCCGGACCGTCATCCACAATGAGAATCCTTTTCTTTTCAGCCATACTGCTTTCTCCCTTTCAGCAAATTCCTAGGATTCACATTTGCCAGTAATTGAAGCTCCCTGCAGCAAGCTGCAGGGAATCTCCCAAATGAATCATTTAATATTTCAAAGCCTATTGGGGCAATAGCCCTTGAGGGTAGGCCTATTTCAGGAGCCCCTCGAGTACCTCCTTTATATCGATGGGTGCAGTGATCCAGTCGGAGAGGCGGATGGTCTTTCCGCCTTCAATACACTTAGCCAGAAAGGAGGACCTCGTCCCCTGCCTTTGTCCCGGGCCGAAGGTAATCTTTGGACCTATGCCCTCCAAGTCTTTGATGGTCTCCATGGCCTTTACGAAGTTGTCCGCCGTCAGATCACGGCCACACCTCTTGAGTCCCTCCACCATGGGTTCCACAAAACCAAATCCCGCATAGAAGAAAATACCCCACCGCTCGTTAGGCGCAAATTTTTCTTGGGCCTTCTTATACTTTCTTAGGACTGGGTGAGGAGAGTCTGGTAGCTCTGCAAAGGTGGCAAAGATCACATCCTTAAAAAGACCTTTACTGACCTTATACATGATCGCAGTATCACTCAGTACGCTAGAACTCATCCACTGGGGTTTAAAGTCCATCTTGGCAGCAGTTTGTACTATAATGGCCCCATGCTTGGGTGACAACCACATGATCACACAATCAGGATTTGCCACCTTCAGCTTCATGCAGTGGGAGCTGAGGTCGGAATCCATTATCTCTACAGGGACAGCCTCCACCGCTTTCATGCCCAGTTTCCGAAGCACCATATCCGCCCCCAACATCCCCTCTTTGCCGAAGTCGTCGTTCTGATATATATACGCGATTCTCTTCTTTCCCAGCGTCTTGACGGCATAGTTCGCCATAATAGCTGCCTCGTCACAATAGAGTGGAAAGATGCTGAAAAGATACTTTGTGGGGGGGTAGGCCCAATGGCTGGACCCCGAGGCAGGACTTACCCACGGAACCCTTTTTTTGTGCAGGTATTTCTTAACGGCCATACCAGTTGCGGTCCCCACACCCGAGGCCACCGCAAAGATCTCCTTATTCTCTACAAGCTCCTTAACAATAGCCTTGGTCTTGGGGGGCATATAGCCATCATCCCTCATAAAGTAGGTGATTTTCCGGCCATGTATGCCTCCCTCAGCATTAATCATGTCAAAGTAACACCCGGTCCCCCTGGGGACCGCCCCCCACAGGGCGGCAGGACCGGTCAGTGGTCCCCACTGCCCAATGCGGATCTCGGTGTCAGTAACGCCCCTTTCCGCCCATACAATTGGGAGGAAAACCAGAGATAAAAATGCCGCGGCCGCAAATAGAATGGTAAAGCTCTTTTTCTTCACCGTGCCCTCCTCTCGATTCTTGCGGGTCAAGGACCATGTTGACATCCCTCGCCCCGGTAATTGTTCGGGGGCAAGGTAGCTGAGAAAGAATAATTTAAATTAATAAAATCATAATTGAGGAAGGCAGGGCGGGTCAATCAAATTCCCTGGATCTCCCTGTCTTATCCCCTCAGCCGAATTCGCATAAGGTCACTCCCAGTATTATAGTATTAAGCGCAGAAAGCTTGACCCCAACCTTCGAAGTCAATAGTATTGAAAAATTAGGAGGGAGGAGAATTGTGAAAGTCAGTCTCTTCATACCATGTTTAGTGGAACAGTTTTATCCCGAAATAGGAGAGGCTTCAGCTCGAGTCCTGGCCCGCGCAGGTGCAGAGGTTATCTACCCAACACGGCAAACCTGTTGTGGACAACTGCTATTCAAAAACGGCTACAGAAAGCAAAGCCGCCAGCTGGCAAAGCGCTTTCTGTCTATTTTTGAAAACTCTGAAGCGATAGTTGCGCCCTCTGGCTCCTGCGTTAGTATGGTCCGAAAATACTATCCTGAGCTCTTACGCCACGAAGGTGGATGGTACGACAGGGCTGTTGATTTGGGCAGCCGGGTCTACGAGTTAACTGAGTTTCTAGTCAATATTCTTGGCCTGCAGGATGTGGGTGCCCGATGGAACGGAAAGGCCGTCTATCATGACTCCTGCCAGGTCTCCCGCGTCCTGGGAATCAAGAGTGAACCAAGGATCCTCCTTTCCGCCATTCGTGGACTCGAACTTATAGAGCTGGCTCAACCTGAACTTTGTTGTGGGTTCGGAGGTGCATTCAGCCTTCAATTCCCTTCCATTTCCGAGGCAATGGTAAGTGAAAAGGCCTCACAGATACTTGCCGCGAGTCCTCAATTCGTAATCAGCGCGGAGATCGGCTGTCTCATGAATATCGGTGGATATTTACAGAAACAAGGGCATCCTGTTCGTTGTATTCATATCGCGGAGGTGTTGGCCAATTCCCGGAAGACGCCATGAAAATTCGCAGCCATCTTTTTAACAGCCTTTCAGAAAAGGCCCTCAGTGACGACCGCCTCCAAGGAAATCTCGAGCGGATCGGGATTGCCTTCAGAAACCTCAGGGAAGCGGCATTCTCGCGTCTCGACAACGCCGAGGAGCTTAGAGACCGCGGCAGGGCAATTAAAGAGGAGGCTCTCGAACGCCTTCCCGAGCTCCTGGAGAAATTGGAGGTCAAGGTTCAGGAGGCAGGAGGGGTGGTTCACTGGGCTAGGACCCCAATAGAGGCCCGGCGTATTGTGATTGATTTGGCCAAAAAGCACAAAGTGCGAAGTGTGGTCAAGGGCAAGTCCATGGTGACCGAGGAGATCGGCCTCAATGCTGCCCTGGCCGATCATGGGATAGAAGTATGGGAGACAGACCTTGGTGAGTTCATAATTCAGCTTGCCGACGAACCCCCCTCTCATCTGGTAGGGCCGGCCCTTCACAAGAGCAAAGAGGAGATAGCCGAGCTCTTCGCCCAGAAACTCCGCGTTCCGTACACCGCCATCCCACAGGAACTCACCATGATCGCCCGGGAACAGCTTCGCGAAAAATTTCTGAGTTCACAGATGGGAATAACCGGTGTCAATATGGCAGTCGCGGAAACGGGCTCTATTGTCCTGGTGGAAAACGAGGGCAACATAAGAATGAGCACCACAATCCCCAGGATCCATGTGGCCATAATGGGTATTGAGAAGGTAATCCCCACCCTTGATGACCTTGTAATCTTACTATCCCTCCTGGCACGAAGCACTACCGGCCAGGCCCTCTCGGTCTACACCTCAATCTTCACGGGTCCTCGAAGAGAGGGAGAGATGGACGGCCCGGAGGAGTTCCACCTCATCATTCTCGACAACGGCCGAAGCCGAATCCTGGCCGATCCTGA
>DATKYC010000227.1:0-3068 GCA_035528695.1 Acidobacteriota bacterium
GTATAGAGGGCCCTAAGAAATACCTGGATGAAGGTAAGAATAACCATCAACCAGAGCAATGCGACGATCAGCCATCCTTCGAGCCTCGCAAGGGCTGTATCTATCCGTCTCAGGATTTTCATCGCATCCTTAAGTTGGCTACCTTTCCTTCAGCCAGTTATCTTCTAAAGGACTTACTCGCAGGACTAATAGAATATTAAAAACCCTAACGGGACCTATTAAGAATCCCATAAGTCTTTTCCAGGATCTCGATTGGATAGATTTGGCCCGCCAGTTTCTTGGCAACCTGGTCGTGTATGCTGTAGAATTCCCTCAAAGCAGGCTCCGAAGGGACGGGAATTATAACCAATCCGCTATCTCGGAGCATATGGATGGCTTCCTCATTCTGCTTTCTCAATACTAATGTGAGATCTTTCATGGCGGTGTCAAAATTGTTGGAAAGTAATGTGGAGAGGTCTTGGGGTAGTTTTTTAAAGTATTTCAGAGATATAAGCACTGCACCGGTAGAGTGGGCGAGCGGTAGGGCGGTCATGTACTTCATGGAGGTATGCCACTGAAGCGCTAGCGCCCCCAAGGGAGGTGCATAGACAGTGTCAATCATGCCCGTGGTGAGCGCAGTGTTCACATCTGTAATGGCAAGGGGGACCGGATTGATACCCGCGGCACTAAATGTTGCTTTGGCGATAGGGTCGCCTGACCAAGCCCATACCTTGAGAGTAGAAAAATCTTTCACCGTTCTTATCGGTTTTCTTGATAGGAGGTGCGCATTTCCAACTTCCGCCCATGCCAAGAATTCGAAACCCTTCTCTCTAAACTTCTCAGCAAAAAATGGGCGAAGTGTCCGATGCACTAAATCAATCTCTTGGTCGTTGCGGAATAAATATGGAAGGTCGAGGACTCTGACCATAGGGAGAATTTGACCGAACCCAACGCCGGAAAATGCCGCACAGTGGATCTGACCAATCCTCATCTTTTTCAACACATCAAGCTCATCTCCGGCAATTGCTCCCGGATACACACGGAATCCGAGCTGGCCACCGCTCTTTTCCCTGATACTGCGGTCAAGGTCCCTCATGTGTTTTATCCAAATAGACCCTTCCGGTGCGACGGTGGCAAACTTTATCAAGTACCGCGGACTAGCAGCTGTCGAATCCGACAAAACTAGATGGTGGCTTATGAATAGCGCAAGCAGAGAAAAGAACAGGACCCTCGATTGTCTCTTGAGCAAAATGACCTCCTCGCTTCCAACTCGGAAATTCCATCCAGCGTACAGGCAGCTTCGGGATGTGTCACTCTCAGATAAACAGTTCCTCCATCAGATGCCTCAGGTGTTTGGTTTTTTCTTTCATAACTGAGTTGATGAGGCAAACTTCATTCAGCTCGTCAGGAGAAGTGCTATCGATTTCCTCAATTAATTTCAAGAACAACTCCTTGTTCTGCACCCTCACTGCATAAATCTTGGCAAAATAGTAGTGAGCCAGGAGGAATTTTCCATGACTCATACGAACTGCCTTTTCAAAATATTCCTTTGCCTTTACCTCATCGCCACCCAGGAATCTGGGTCTTGCCGAAAGGATTGAACCCATCATGATATATGACGCCCCATAAAAATACTCTGGCGTTATATCCAAAATCCTTTCCAGACAGGCTTGAGCGCTGCCCAATTGCGCCAAGGCAGCAGGTTTGTCAAGGTTCAAATTGATCCACGCATTCCATGCCGTGGCGGCCCAGAACAGGGCTTCAACTTCTTTCTTTCCAAGTGCCCGCAATCTGGCAGCCACAGCTTCCTTATTGAGACCGCCCTCCTTCAGCAAGAATTCTTCCAGGCCTATGGCTCTAAGCCCGTAAGTACGCGCACGGAGATAAAGTGGTGATGCCCTTTTCGGGGCCTCATCCTCCACAAAGAGCATCGCATACCCTGTAAAGCCCATGGAGAGAGCGCTCAAAAGCCTCTTATTATTGGGGTCGTTCTTGAGAAGCCCCTCCATGAGCTTCAGATCCGCAGGAAGGGACTGCTTTGCCAGATCAACGTCGCACTCCTCAAAGAAGGCCTGGGTCAAATTTGGTATAAGGGAAGGTGAAAACTTCAAGGCCAAACTCACACATCCGGTCAGGAATAGGATCCCTGGAAAGATGACGGTTAATTTGACAAGATACCTTTTCACCATTCCATCAAACCTAACAATGATATTGATTCGATAGTTCTATGTTTATCGGCGTTCTGTTTGGAGGCTTCAATATCTACCACGAGGCACATAAGTGTTTAGTAGCCGATAAAAGGATCATCTTTTTTCGGGGGATTCCCTTCCAATGATTTCTTTGCGAGAAACTGTGCCCCTGAGCCATTTTCCATCTCCAATACAAGGCGATAATGCTTCTCCGCCTCTTCTCTGTTTCCTTCCAGATCGTAGCTCATCCCGATCTTTATTATAGGCCATGCGATCATTGAGGGATCGTCAGCAGGGTCCTGATCGTTAAGTATCGCCCTAAGTCTTGACCTGCCATCGGAATATCGGCCGTGATAGAGATCGTATATGGACTCAAGGTATAGGGCGCGCTTACTCCACCCGGAGGAGTTTTTGGATGAAGTCTCAAGGCGGCTTTTAAGGCTCAAGTAGCGCACACACTCCCTATAGTGGGCGTCCATACCAAGCCTGATGTAACTTACACCCTCAAGGAGTTTGTAACGCGGGTTTCGTAAATACCTTCTCGCGAGATCTTGAGTCAGAGGCAGGGCTTTCAGGAAATCCTCTTCAAGGAAAAGATAGATGTGAATAAGCATGCTCTTTGCCTCAGTGGCTGAGTATAAGGCCTCACTCGCGGCAACACGTAATTTCCTGATGCCTTCTTCCTTGCTGCTCCGATCAAAAAAGAGATAAGATAAAAATTTCAAAACTCCAGAGAGGTGAGCGGTATAATAATCAAAACTACCGAGGCCCAGGAGCACATCTCTGTTGGCGGGGTCCATTCCCAGCGAGTTCTTCAGGGCTTCGATCGCGTCAGTTGCGGTAAAAAAGGAAGAGAGCCACTTACCTTTCATCAGCTTAAACCGTGCCTTGAAGCCCAAT
>DATKYC010000228.1:0-6990 GCA_035528695.1 Acidobacteriota bacterium
ACTGCCTGATCCCAACCACGGAATGGCACAGATGCTCCCGTCTGCTATCCTAAACGAGGACCCTTACCCCCTGAAGGCCCTCTTCATTAATCGCTTTGAGCCCATTATGTCCATTCCGGACGCCAATACCACAAAAAAGGCGTTGGACAAATTGGACCTCCTCGTGACAATAGATATCAACTACAGTGACATTGCATGGTTTTCGGACGTTATTCTGCCCGAGTCAACCTATCTTGAACGCACCGATTGCATCCAACAGGCCAATGGCCTCAAACCCCAGATGTTCCTTCGCCGTAAGGCAGTAAATCCACGCTATGATACCAGGGAGAGCGCCATGATCCTGAAGCAACTTGGGGAACGGATCGGCATAGGGCAGTATTTCCACTATGACACCATGGAAGACCTGGTCCGCTGGCAGCTAGAGGGGACTGGGTTCTCATTGGAGGACTTTGAAGCCAAGGGCTTTGTTGCCTATTCAGATGCACAGATCCTTTGGGACAGAAAAGAAGGTCTCAAATTCAGGACCCCATCTGGAAAAATAGAATTTGCCTCCTCTCTCCTGGAAGACGCGGGCTTCAAGTCCTTTCCTGAATATGAACCTGTGCCCTCACCACCCGAGAACCAGTTCCGTTTGGTCACCGGTCGGTGTGCAATCCATACGCATGTGTCAACACAGAACAACCCCTATCTGAACGAGAGGGTTTCTGAGAATCTGCTCTGGATCAACAAAAAAAAGGCATCAGGCCTGGGAATCAATGACGGGGATGTGGTAGAGGTTTCTTCGGCACAAGGTTCTGGACAACTGAAGGCCTTTGTGACTGAGCTTATCCACCCTGAGGCCGCGTTCATGCTCCATGGATTTGGCCATCAGGCGGCGATGGCAACCCGCTCCTTTGGCAGAGGCGTGGCCGACAGTGTATTGGAAGAAAATGTCTCTGATATGATCGGTGGGAGCCCGGCCTTCCATAATACCTTCGTCTCAGTAAAGCCCCTTTAGTTAGGGCCCCTTTTCCCAAGAATGGAGGAAAGAAATGAGCGTATACTATTTGTATCAAGATAAGAAGAAGTGCATTGGGTGTTACAGCTGCACCATCGCCTGCAAAATCAACAAGGGCCTTCTAAACGGCCCTAAACCAACCGACATCATCCCTATCGGACCCAAGTTCATCGATGGCATACCAAAGGCTTCTTATGTATTCATGCCTTGTTTTCATTGCGAAAATCCCTGGTGTGTCTCAGCTTGCCCCACGGGAGCCATGCAAAAGCGGCCAAGTGATGGGATCGTGTTTTCGGACCCTACCCTTTGCGTGGGATGCAAAAGTTGTATGTCGGCCTGCCCTTGGGGAGCACCTCAGTGGAACCCCGATATCGGCAAGGTGGTAAAGTGCGATTATTGCATGGATCGGGTGGATGCGGGTCTGAAGCCGGCTTGTGTGACACTCTGCACCTCCCATTGCCTCCACTTCGGAAAGGCCAACGAAATGCCTGAGACAAGAAGGGAGCGTTATGCGAGGGAGGTGACCGCTTTTTGATAGCAGGGCCTGATATCAGTCGCCTTCAAAGGCCTCAACGCCTCGGAACATGGGAATGATGGAAACATAATTTAGATTAAAAGCTTAAGGCATAATCCACAAGTCCTCAGGCAAACAAGCCTTTTCAGCCTTATGCGTTGGCCCCTATGCCTTGAGCCTCATATCAGCGGCGTAAACGTGAACAACAGAAAATGACATGCTTTCACAAAATTACAGCAAGTTCAACACGGAACTCCTACAGAAGAATAATTAATGGCGATTAATCCCTGCCCCGTCAAAAGAACCTCTGAGAGACTATCAGACATTCTCGCTTCTGGCCGAATAAGTCAGCCTCGATGCAGAGAATGGCTGGAGACGTTGCTCAAACTCTTGGATGACGTTTCCGGTGGAAGGGCCAAGACCGGCCACCTCTCATCTATGAAGGCCCTTGCCCAACGGCTTATGGATGAAGGATCTGATAAAACCTGTATTGAAACAGGTCAAATGGTCTCGTCGGCCCTGGAAGAGTACGCATATATCTTCCTCAGCCACGTAGAAGCCCATTACTGTCCCACAGGTGAATGTACCACGCTCTCTGCAGCTCCGTGCCAGTTGGCCTGTCCGGCTAGTGTTGATGCCCCAAGTTATGTGGCACTTGTGGGTATGGGTCGTTATAGGGAGGCCTTGGAAATCTTGAGGGAGTATCTCCCGTTTCCCGGCTCACTTGGGCGGGTCTGCGTCCGTCCTTGTGAGAGGGCGTGCCGTAGGGGAAATGTCGATGCCCCTATCGCCATCTGCCAGCTCAAACGGGTCGCGTTTGATAAGGCGTACGAGGAAGGGATGGAACTTCCTAAGCCCACCGAACACCGATTTATGGAAAAAGTGGCCATTATCGGAAGTGGACCTGCGGGCCTTTCCACCGGGTATTTCCTCGCAAAAAAGGGCTACAGACCCACCATCTTCGAATCCATGCCTGAACCTGGCGGCATGCTGCGATGGGGTCTCCCTGCATACAGACTGCCCCGTGATACTTTGCAGGTTGAGATCGACTACATCAAGGTTTTGGGCGTAGACATTCGAACAAATGTCACATTTGGTAAAGATATCACTATTGATAGCCTGAAAGATGAGGGTTATGAGTCGGTTTTTCTCGGAATAGGCGCATGGTGCAGCATGCCCCTTCCCATTGAAGGGGCGGAGGGCAACACCAATGTCATAGGATGTCTGACTTTCTTGCGCCACGAAAATGATCGCCGGTCCATGGTGGGGAAAAGGGTGATCGTTGTGGGGGGGGGCAATGTTGCCATTGATTGCGTCCGCACTGCGCTTCGCTTGGATGTGGATGAGGTCCGTCTGGTCTATCGCCGATCGAAAAGGGAGATGCCGGCAATTAGTGCAGAATTTGAGGCTGCGGAAGAGGAAGGGGCCATTTTCACATTTCTCTCCGCGCCTATCAAGGTTCACGGTGAAAATGGACGAATCACAGGTCTTGAGTGCATCCGCAATAGATTGAGCGAACCGGATGCAAGTGGTCGCAGGCGCCCTGTTCCCATCGAAGGTTCGGAATACATCATACCAGCGGACACGATTATCAGTGCCATCGGTCAGGAAGTGGATATGTCCTCCCTCGTGACAATGGAGACCCTGGAACTCTCCAGAGACCACCTGATCGTGGTTAATCCGGCCACCTTGGAGACCTCCATTCCCGGGGTGTTTGCAGGCGGAGACGCCGTGTCAGGACCTGCCACCGTGGTGGAAGCTGTGGCCTCCGGGAGAAAAGCAGCCGAATCTATCCATCGCCACCTGAGATGGCTACCCCCTTTAGAGTATCCCCTGATACCGGCGAGGCATCTGGGGGTTCCTGTTATGGAGATATCCGCACAAGAGAAATCCTCTCCCCATCGCCCCGCAATGCCACAAATAGACCTCACGGAACGAAAAAAGAATTTCCGAGAGGTTGAATTGGGATTATCTGAGGAGAGTGCTTCGAAGGAGGCCAGAAGGTGCCTGCGTTGTGACATCTGTATCAGTTGCGGCCGCTGTATCGAGGTGTGCAGGGATGAGATGGATGTTGATGCCATTCATCTGTCCTATGTCGAGCAACATGGAACAGAGGAGACCGATTTCATCCGCTCAGCCGAAAAGTGTATTGGCTGCGGCTCCTGTGCCGTAAACTGTCCCACAGACGCCATAACTATAAAAGATCAAGATGGTGAGAGAAGGGTCATCATGTGTGGTGCAGAAATGAGTCGTGACCAGCTCGTTCCATGCGCCTCCTGTGGCATTCTCTTTGCGACGCAGAAGCATCTGAATTACATTCGCAAGAGAGCCGATGAGCAGAGAAAAATCAAGTATCCGCGCAATCTTTGTCCGGCTTGCGCCAGAGCGGATCGTGCAAAAAACCTCGAAGGGCACTTGCCTTTCTATTAGTTCGCTACAATAAATTCGATCATCCCCATACAGACTATCCCATAATTCCCCCCTCTTCTAGGGGCGAGCTAAAGGGAAGGGAGTTAAGGGAGGAGGGTTACCAACAAGATGGAAAAGGAAGAAATTCAAAGGATTGTCTCTAGACATCGCCATGAAAAGGCGGCTATACTCGCTATCCTCCATGAAGTGCAAGCCGAAGACAGGCATCTGGGAATAGAATCCCTCAGATACATAGCCCAACTCCTCAAAGTACCGTTTGCCACCATTTATGGATTGACCACATTTTACAGCGCCTTTAGCACCACTAAAAAGGGCGAGGTGGAAATCCGGGTGTGTAACGGCATAGCTTGTCACCTTAATGGAGCAGAGGAAGTCATTGAAGAACTAAAATCCCGCTTGAACATTGAGATAGGTGAAACCACGTGGGACGAAAAATCCAATTTGGAAAAAGTGGAGTGTTTAGGCCTCTGTTCTATTGGGCCCAATGTCTCCTTCAACGGCAGGGCCTATTCCCATCTCAATAAAGAAAAGCTTCTTCGAATTCTTGAGGAACGGGTAGGGGTTTTGAAATGAAAATAAGAAATATCGAGGACCTGAATAAGTTAAAAGAGACAGGCATGAGATCCCTCTCTCCAAAAAGGCCGAAGATTAGCATAAGTATGTCAACTTGCGGACTTGCACTTGGCGCTGATGAGATATATCAAAAGATGGTCCAAGAAAAAGACACACAAGGTCGACGTATATCCTTCAGCCAGACCGGCTGTTCGGGATTCTGTGATCTGGAACCAATGGCCATTCTCAGACTTCCTCGTAAGCCTCCATTAGTTTATACCAGGATGACCGTTGAAAGGGCTCTTCAGCTAATAAAGGATGTTAACAAGAAGAAATTCAGTGAGGAGGGACTGCTTTGTAAAATCGAAGGGATTCCTTCAACCGAGGTGGCAAATAGCGAATTTGAAGGTATTCCGGATTATCACGAAACCCCCCCCTTTAAAGATCAGCGTCGATTACTCCTGAAGAACTGCGGCCTTATCGATCCCATGAATGTTGCTGAGTATGTTGCTATGGGAGGATACTATTCTTTGTATAAGGCCATTTATCAGATGACTCCCGAGGAGGTACTGGAAGAGGTAGACCGATCTGGGCTCAGAGGGAGAGGTGGGGCGTGGTTTTCCACGGGATTTAAATGGAAAATAGCCCGCAAATCTCCTGATGGAGAAAAATTCATAATATGCAATGCTGATGAAGGCGATCCTGGGGCCTATAAAGACCGCACAATACTGGAGGGAGATCCATTCAAGTTGTTTGAGGGAGTGGTTCTTGCGGGATATGCCATTGGGAGTCATCAAGGCCTCATATATCTCCGTGAAGAATATCCGTATACCTATGAGTTCCTCAATAAGGCCATTGACATTGCCAAACGATATGGCCTTTTGGGAAGGAACATCTTGGGATCTCACTTCAACTTCGCCTTGCGGGTCATTCGAGGTGGCGGCTCCTATGTATGTGGTGAGGAAACAGCGCTTATGGATTCCATTGAAGGTGAGGTGGGGGATCCCCGATTAAGACCCCCCTTCCCCATTGAAAGGGGTTTATGGGAGCGACCTACTGTTGTTAACAACGTAGAGACACTGGCTAACATCCCTCTGATAATAGAGCACGGGAGTGAATGGTATGCGGGGATCGGAACCGAAAAGGCTAAAGGCACAAAAATCCTGCCGGTAGTCGGAAGAGTAAAGCAGCCAGGACTCTATGAGGTTGCATTGGGCACAAACTTGGCACATCTCATCTTTGATTTGGCAGGCGGTCCTTTGGAGGGAAGCCAGATAAAGGCGGTCCAGGTGGGAAGCCCCTTTGGCAGTTTTATCCCTGGGGACAGGCTGGACATATCTCTGGATCCTGAGACCCTTACGAACATGGGTTCAATGATAGGTTCAGGAGTTATTGTAGTTCTGGACCAAGAGACATGCCTTGTGGATACCCTATTGCATCTACTCTCATTCTTTGAAGAGGAATCCTGCGGGAAATGCGTTCCCTGCCGCGAGGGTATCCCTCAAATGAAAGAAATCATGGCAAAGATACATAAAGGACGTTCTGCTTTTGAGGATCTTACGACGCTGTCGGAACTAGGGGAGACAATAAGAGATTTCGCTTTATGTGGTTTAGGCGGAGGGGCCCCCTCCTTAATCTTGAACGGGATAGAAGACTTCAAACAGGATTTCGAGGCCCATATCACTACGGGGAGATGTCCTTGGCCTTCGTGAACCATAGGAAGCAATCTACAATTCGGATCCAATGAGGAGCAAATAGAAATGGTCACCTTGGAAATAGATGGAAAAAAGGTGAGGACAGAGAAGGGCGCCACAATCCTGGAGGCAGCCCAGAAGGTGGGAATCGAAATACCCTTTTTCTGTTATCACAAGGATATGGAACCCTATGGAGGCTGTAGGCTTTGCATGGTGGAAGTCACTGAAAATCGCGCCACACGGTTGCAACCTTCCTGTGCCTTCCCTGTAAAAGATAGCATTGTGGTCAAAACTAATACCCCCCGGCTTATTAGAGGAAGAAAGATCGTTGCTGAACTGCTGCTTGCCCGGTGCCCCAATGTTGACTCGGTAAAAAACCTTGCCGCGTCCTTCGGCCTTACAAAAACCCGCTTTAGCGAGTCTGACAGCAATTGTGTCCTCTGCGGTCAATGCGTGAGGGTGTGCCGCAATGTGGTGAAGGTCGGAGCCATAGACTTTATAAACCGAGGCAGAAAGCGATATGTAGGCACCCCCTTTGATCTTCCATCAGATGAGTGCATCGGATGCGGGTCATGTGCCTATGTGTGCCCTACCGGCGCCATGAATATGGAATATGAAAACGTTCTGAGATGGAGAAAGTTACCCGGGCCCATGCGTAAATGCCGCTATATGCGCATGGGCTTTATCTCCCATAAGATATGCCCAAATGATTATCAGTGTTGGAATTGCGAAGTAGATCAAAGGATGGAAGATCTTGCCGCTACCCATCCCGTATTCATGTTGAAACAATCAAGGGAAAAAGA
>DATKYC010000229.1:0-2600 GCA_035528695.1 Acidobacteriota bacterium
ATGATATTCTTGCCAGACTTTTTCTGATGTATTCATTGATGGATCTCCATGGGCCTAACAATAATTAGATTGATCCGCATAAGATGCGGAGATTCTGTTTCCTGTCCGTATAAGACGCCATTGCATTGCGTCTTCCGATGACCATAAATCTATAGATATCATTGCCTTGCATCGAGGCCGCCCCCTTATCACGGCATCTTATGCGGATCGGCATAATAACCTCCTCGATTGCCTCAAAGCCTATCCACCAGGGGTGCAGGGGGCAGGCTTGCAAACCTTCAATTAATTTTATACCAAAGCTCTTTATCCGATTGCAAGATCACTGCTGAGGCTGTCGAAAAAGCTAACCCCCTCGATCATTTCATTCCTGATTTTTGCCTTCATCGATCCACCCAAAATCACGCATAACCAATTATAATATTTAACAAATAGTTGTTTTGTGCTATCCTTAACCAATAACTTTTTAGGGCGGATAAGCCATGGCCAAATTTAAAACCTATGACTATCGACAAAGAGTTCTCTTACCGGTGTCTCTTGCAGACCAGTTGATGCCTGGCACCCTGGAGTTCGCCATTCATACCCTGGTGGAAAAGCGGTTGGATATGTCCATCTTTGAGGGCAAATACCGTAATGATGAGACCGGCAGGGCCGCGTATGACCCCAAAATCCTCTTGCAGGTGGTGTTGCTGGCCTATTCCCGGGGGCTGATTTCTTCACGGAAGATCGAGCAAGCCTGTCGGGAGAACGTGGTTTTCATCGCCTTAGCCTGTGGCCAGCAGCCTGATCACAGCACCATTGCTGCCTTTGTTTCTTCCATGCAAGATGAGATTCTGCCTTTATTTAGGGATGTGCTGCTGATCTGTGAGGAGATGAACCTGCTGGGCGGGACCATGTTTGCCTTGGATGGCTGCAAGCTGCCTTCCAATGCCTCGAAAGAATGGAGCGGCACTTTTCCCGAACTCCATAAGAAAAAGCAGAAGATCGAGGCCAAGGTGGCGCAGTTGCTGGAAGCACAGATGGAAAATGACCGAGAGGATTTTCCTGGACCCAAGGGTTCAGGCTCCAACCGGCAGCAGCAGGTGGAGAGATTACAAAAGAAGGCAGAGCTGATTGATAAATGGCTGGCCGAGAACCAGCCCAAGCTGGGTGCGGCTGGTAGAGAAAAACAAAGTAATATTAAGGACAATGACTCGGCCACCATGATGACTTCCCACGGTGTCGTCCAAGGGTATAACAGCCAGGCCCTCATTGATGGAAAACACCAAGTGATTGTACATGGTGAGGCCTTCGGCAATGGGCAAGACCATATCCATGTCCCGCCCTTGCTTGAGGGTACGCTGGCAAACCTACAGAGCATTGGCTACGGAGCGGAGTGCCTTACCGGGAAGATCCTCACTGCCGACAGTAATTACCATACTCAAGTCAATTTACGGAAGTGCCAGGAGCTGGGGGTTGATGCCTATATCCCGGATAGAAAGTTCCGGAACCGGGACCCGAGGTTTGACACCCAAAAGCGCCGTCGTTCCAGGAGATTTACATTAAAAGACTTTCACCATGATGCGACCTTGGATCACTATAGCTGCCCCGATGGAAAAGTTCTCAGGCTGCAAGTCAAAAGATGTGTCGACCAGGGTAACGTTTACCGCAAATATGTGGCGGCTGAAAAAGATTGCCGGGGTTGCCCGCTACGAGCCCGGTGTCTCTATGGGACGGATGCCAAACGTAAGCATTTAGCAGTCCCCATCGGCACCGAAGGCATTAACCTCTCCAAACAGATGGTGGAGAAAATCGAGACCGAACCGGGACGCCGGATATACCCTCAACGCCTGGCCATAGTAGAGCCCGTGTTTGCCAATATTCGGAGTAACAAGCGATTAGACCGGTTCACGTTAAGAGGCAAGATCAAGGTGAATATCCAGTGGCTGCTGTACTGCCTGGTTCATAATATAGAAAAGGTCCTGAACTATGGGTTGGCCCCGGCGTGAAACTGAGGAGTAGGGGAATCCAGGAAGAGCTACTCAATAGTGGTAACGCCAGAAAGCGGAAGATCGTCAAGATCCTGGCCCTAAAATGCCTGGGAGGAGATCACGACAAGCTGAAAGTGGTTTTTTCGACGGCCTCGCTATGATCCGGTAGTTATCAACGGGCCCAAAACCTCCCATATCCAGACAATATCAACCCTTTTCGACCTGACGGTTTTCTGCCATTCCCGCCGATAACGTGGCGTTTCCCTGTCCCCGACATCTGCAATCTTCTTCCCCACAAATGCCCATGCAAGATAATGAGATCATAGCGACAACTTTCTGGAATTATTGAGAAGTTTCGTTAGTGGCAAGTTATGTCGCAAGGCCGATGAGCCAGAAAAAAGATAGGGCTATGGCTGACCCTTCCATTGGCCTTTTATCTACAGCAGATCTTTTGTCGGCCAAGGGGCTTCTGACCTTCTTGAAGTATTGCCAACGGGGCTATGGGAGAAAACTATCAAGGATCGTCATCTTGGTTTGGTGCCCATCGATAGATGGGAAGGCCATGAACAGTAGGATCATGATCCTGTGTTGAAAGAAGCGCTTTAACCACTCGCGTTGGCCCCGGCCACGAAA
>DATKYC010000230.1:0-7999 GCA_035528695.1 Acidobacteriota bacterium
CCGGTATAACATACAGCAGGCCAACTGGCCTGTTTTTGCATAAAGTATATGGAGAAAAATGGAAATTTATTCTAAGTTGCTCAGTGACAAAATATGTCTTGTCGTGGTCTCCCTCCTGATATGTGCCAGTTGTGTCACCCAGACATCTCGCCTCAGAACTGACAAGCAAACCTCTGAAGAGAAGGTTGTCCCGGAAAAAACAGGGCATGAATTATCCTTACAAATACCTGAGGGAGAGATCTCCACTCTGCAGGAGGGCGAAACAAAGGAAAAACTCCTGCCCCAGGCCGTTCCCCTTGAAAACGGTCCTCCACTTACTGAGCAAGAATCACCTACAAAACCAGCCCAGGAGATTCTTGATTCGGCCCTGGAGTTCTGTCAGGCTTCATTCGATTTTTGGGACAAGGGGAACCTGGACAATTCCCTCGATGCACTTGATCAAGCCTATTCTCTCATCTTGAAGGTAGATGCAAGCCCTGAGGAGACTGAAATCTTACAGCAAAAGGATGATTTGCGTTTTACCATTTCTAAGCGAATCATAGAGTGTTACTCATCGAGGTTTACGGTAGCTAATGGGTACCATAAGGCTATTCCCCTTGTCATGAACAAACACGTGGAAAAGGCCATAAAGCTATTTACAGTGAGGGAGCGCAATTTCTTTCTTGATTCTTACCGCCTTTCAGGACGATATCGCCCTGCAATCGTAAAAGCCCTGAAGGAAGCAGGGCTTCCGGAAGAGCTTTCATGGCTACCTCTAATTGAAAGTGGATTCAAGTTAAGGGCGTTTTCAAGGGCCAGGGCCCTTGGGCTTTGGCAGTTTATCGCTTCAACGGGATACAAATTCGGTCTAAAAAGGGATCGGTGGATCGATGAAAGAATGGACCCGGAAAAAGCTACCATGGCAGCCATCGCTTATCTCAAAGAACTGCACCAGATCTTTGGCGACTGGGCCACGGTTCTGGCTGCTTACAACTGCGGAGAGGGGACCGTATTGAAACGTATCCGTAGCCAAAGGATCAACTATCTTGATAACTTCTGGGACCTTTACAGAGAACTTCCCAGGGAAACCGCCTTCTACTTCCCAAAATTCCTGGCCGTATTGCATATCTTAAATGACCCTGAGGCTCACGGCATGAGCTTACCTCCTGTGGATGAGGAAATAAAAAGCGAAAAGGTTAATATTGAAAAAGAGGTTCATCTCAACGCCGTGTCCAAGCATCTCGATGTTTCCTACGCGAGCCTGAGAGACCTAAATCCCGAATTGAGGTACAATTATACGCCAGACAGGCCCTATGACCTCAATGTCCCAAAAGGCAAAGGGAAATTGCTGCTCGCAAAAATAGACGATATTCCTGTGTGGCGCCCCCCCTATGTGGTCCACAGAGTTCAAAGGGGAGAAACTTTGTCTATCATAGCGCGAAGATATGGAGCAAATGTCAGGTCCATTATGGCAATGAACGGGCTCAGAAGCAGCCATTATATAAAGGTGGGTTGGAAACTCAAGATTCCGACCGGAAAACAATACGTGTCTGTTAAGAAGGTCTCAACTCCCATGTCCGACCTAAAGGTAAAAGGGGAATTCGCAGAGTATATGGTCCGGAAAGGAGACTCCCTGTGGAAGATTGCAAATCGATTCGGAACCACTGCCAAAGACATACAATACATGAATCAACTCAATAATACACATCTTCAGATAGGACAGATTCTTAAGATTCCAAAAGACCTGGCTTCTGACGAAACGAATCAAAGCAAAACTCAAAAAGTCATAAAGAACGACGGTTCCCATATAGTTGCCAGAAAAACGCTGGATGAGACTTTCGTATTTCATTAGACATGGCGACGTAAAGCTGTAGTCATTATTACTGGTCAGGTAGCCAGCAATTCTATTTTCCCCTAATGAGAGACCTCCCTCCATGGCCCCTGACTGACACGCGCCTCCTCTCTTTTCAAAAATTTGCTTGTAGAACATGGGGCCTTTGCCCCAATTGGAATGTTGGAATAATGGAACGATGGAACAATGGATTTTTGGGAAAATGGGGAAATGGAATATTGGCAATATTCCTCTTGAAAATATAGTAAAAAGTATGCATAAAAACATACATTCCTTTAAACTTCAATCCCGCTAGAGACGGGATCTTCGACTTTCCACTATTCCATCATTCCATGTGTGAGGCAAAATCACCAACCCTAAATAAATACACACAATTTTCCCGCCACGGCGGGATAGAAATTCCAAGACGTTAAATTGCTTTTCGGATATAGTTGCAAAAAGGCTATCTCTGAAGTATATCTCTGCTTATGCATCTTCAAGAGTTTTCGAAAAAAAACTGAGGGGCTTCATCATGAAAAAAAAAGATCAGGCAATCACCTTCCTGGGGAAGAATACTGAGTTCGAGGGAAAATTGTCATTTCAAGGCACTATCAGAATAGACGGTCATTTTAAAGGGGAAATATCGAACGGCGGGCATATTATTGTTGGAGAAGAGGGATTGATCGAAGCCAATATGCATATCTCTTATATTGTCATAAGCGGAGAGGTCCACGGTAACATCATTGCAGACCAGAGGGTAGATATTCATGCGCCAGGCAAGGTTTTTGGAGATATCCAGGCTCCGGCCGTGGTGATTGACGAAGGTGTTATTTTCGAGGGCACAACCCGGATGTATCGGGCAAAAGAGTCGGATACGAGAAAACTTGACGCCATAGGGTCTGATGAATATGCGGGTAGTCCACCTCCGACTCTTTGTGCCATTTACGGCATTGTCACTGATCAGAACACAGGTAAGCCAATTAAAAATGCCGAGATCATTTGCGAAGGCACTGGTAAGAAGAACGCCTGGACTAACGCATCGGGATATTACGAACTGATAAACCTTGAAGATGGCAAATGGAAGATGAAAATCAAAGCCAAAGGCTATAAGAAAGGAACCTCTAAAGTTGAAATATCCGGTGAGGGAACATATGAGCAAAACTGTGAGTTAAAACCAAAGTAACCTCTACCCTACCCCCTATACCCGACTTAGTTTCAGATTTAGCTAACCTATGATGATTTGATACCCGCAGAACCGGCAAAAAAGCAGGCCACAAAGTGGTTTTCCCGCACTTCTTTGAGTTGCGGAGCTTCCCGGCTGCACATATCCTTTGCATAGAGGCATCGTGTGTGGAAGCGACACCCTGGGGGAGGATTAATAGGACTGGGCACGTCGCCAGGCAGAACGGTCCGATTGCTCTTTTTTCTTGGGTTGGGCACTGGCACTGCGGAAAGAAGTGCCTGGGTGTATGGGTGGAGCGGCGTTTTGTAGAGAGATTCAGAATCGGCCACCTCTACTAATTCGCCAAGATACATGACCGCCACCCGGTCGCTGATGTGCTCCACCACGCTTAAATCATGCGAAATAAAAAGATAGGTCAGGCCAAATTCCTCCTGCAAGTCCTGCAACAGGTTTATGACCTGGGCCTGGATAGACACGTCCAGGGCCGAGACGGCCTCATCGCAAATGATCAGTTGGGGGTTTAGAGCCAGGGCACGGGCCACGCCAATACGCTGGCGCTGGCCACCGGAGAACTGGTGGGGATAGCGGCGCATTTGCTCCCGCTTGAGACCGACCACTCGAAGCAATTCCAGCACCCGTGCCTCGCGCTCGCGGCGGTTGGTCATGCCGTGGACAAAAAGAGGTTCACCAACAATATGGGCCACGTTCTTACGCGGGTTAAGGGAGGAAAAAGGGTCCTGGAAGATAACCTGCATTTGCCGGCGAAGGGCCCGCATCTTCTCCTTTCTATAGCTGAGAATACTCTCACCACGAAAAAGCACATCGCCGCTGGTCGGCTCCTCCAACCGCAGGATTAGCCGTCCCAGTGTGGATTTGCCGCAGCCTGATTCGCCCACCAGGCCCAGCGTCTCGCCCGACCGGATGTGCAGGCTGACTCCGTCCACGGCCTTGACCGAGGCGATCTGTCGCAGAAACACCCCTCCAGTGATGGGGAAATGCTTGACTACATTTCTGACCTCAACAAGGGGCGTGTTGGTATTTTTATTAGCCTCACGCATAGTTATGACACCGAACCCTATGACCGTTTCCGAGGTTTATGATAGTAGGCTCAATATGCCTGCACTCCTCCCGGGCCTCAGAGCAGCGTCTGTGGAAAAGGCAGCCCGCGGACAATTTAAAAAGCGATGGCACTACCCCAGGGATAGTGCTTAGCCTCCGACGCTTCTCCTCGCGGCCCAGAACCGGGATCGAATTCATCAAGCCGATAGTATAAGGATGTTTGGGCTCGGCAAAAAGGGTGTCTACGTCTGCCTCCTCCATGACCTTACCGGCATACATGACAACCACATTCTGGGCCATCTCAGCGATGACTCCCAGATCGTGGGTGATAAAAAGGATTGAAGCGCCGGCTTCCTCTTTAAGTTTATTCATCAAATCGAGAATCTGTGCCTGGATGGTTACATCCAAAGCAGTAGTCGGCTCATCAGCGATCATCAACTTAGGGTTACATGCAAGTGCCATGGCGATCACTACCCGCTGGCGCATACCTCCGCTCATCTGATGTGGATAGTCCTTGATACGTGACTCGGCCGCAGGAATGCCCACCAAATGGAACATCTCGATGACCTTGTTGCGGATCTCGCGTCGGGATAGGCCCTTGTGGAGGCGGATGACCTCAGCCACCTGTTCGCCCACGGTAAAGACAGGGTTGAGGGAGGTCATGGGCTCCTGGAATATCATAGAGATGCGGTTGCCCCGGATCTTTTTCATCCTGGACTCTGGCAACTTGAGCAGGTTGACGCCTTCGAAGAGGATTTCCCCCCCGGCAATCTTGCCTGGCGGAATAGGGACAAGTCCCATTATCGAAGCGGCAGTCACGCTCTTGCCACAGCCTGATTCGCCCACCAGACCCAGTGTTTTGCCCGATTCAACAGATAAACTGACATCGTCCACTGCCTTGAGTATAGACCTTCTGACCTCAAAGTAGGTCTTGAGGTTTCTTATCTCCAATAGGGATTCCGCCGCCATGATTCTAATCCCTCAACCTTGGGTCCAGTGCATCGCGCAGACCGTCACCCAGCAGGTTAAAACCCAGCACACCAAGTAAGATAGCTATACCCGGGAGGGTCATGACCCACCAGGCCCGCAGGATCATGGACCGGCCCATAGCAATCATGGCGCCCCACTCCGGCGTAGGAGGCTGGGCTCCCAGACCGAGGAAACTTAGGCCCGCTGCATCCAGGATGGCCGAACCGAAACCCAGTGAGGCCTGAACAATGATAGGAGCCAGGCAGTTTGGAAGGATGGCGTTAAAGAGGATACGCCGGTTCCTGGCGCCCACGGCCCTGGCCGCGGTGACATAGTCCTTCTCGAACTCCTCCAGCACAGAGGCCCGGACAATACGGGCAAACCGAGGGATGGTGATAATCCCGATAGCTATCATGGCGTTTCGCAGACCCGGCCCCAGGTAGGCCACAATAACAATGGCCAGCAGGATGTGGGGAAATGCCAAGAGAATGTCCATGAAGCGCATAATGATGCTATCCAGCCAACCCTTGTAATAGCCCGCAATGGCCCCCAGCAAGGAACCGAAAAACAGGCCAATACCCACGCTGACTACACCTACCATGAGCGAGACCCTGGCACCGTAAATGATCCGTGAGAGGATATCTCGTCCCAGGTCATCAGTACCCAGGATGTTTTTCATCGCTCCTCCTGGGGACCATATTGGTGGCTTGAGCTGATCGTAAAGGGAGTTTTCCACCGGATTATGAGGGCTTATTACCGGCGCCAGGAAGGCACACAGGACAAAGATAGTGATAATGATCAGCCCCACCACGCCAGTCTTGTTGCGGAATAGTTTTTCGATCTGGTCGAATATTGGATGCCGGTCTTCAGGATTGGCTGTTATTGCAAAAAGGCTCATTGTCTTTTTCGATTTATTCCCATGGTGGTTACTTGACGCTGATGCGGGGGTTAATGACGGCATAGAGCACGTCCACAATCAGGTTAACGATAACAAAACATGCTGCCACAACAAGGGTCCCGCCCTGGATTACCATGTAATCACGCTTGACCACACCGTCAAAAATCCACTTGCCCACTCCAGGCCAGGCAAACACGGTTTCGGTCAAAATAGCTGCCCCCAGCATGATGCCGAACTGAAGACCGATCACGGTGATTACCGGGATAAGACCATTTCTAAGGGCATGCTTTAGCACTATCTTGGTCTGCCCCAGCCCTTTGGCCTTGGCTGTCTTGATGTAGTCCTGGCGCAGCACTTCCAGCATGGACGAGCGGGTCATGCGGGCTATAATGGCCAGTGGAATAGTACTTAAAGCGAAGGCCGGCAGGGTCAGATGCCAAAGCACGTCCTTTAAGGCAGGCCAATTACGGGTCAGGATGGCGTCCAGCACGTAGAAATTGGTGATGATCTCGAGGTCAATGCCTATACCCATCCGTCCGGACATGGGAAACCATCCCAGATATAAAGAAAAAACGAGCATCAGAACCAGACCCAGCCAGAAGACTGGTATACTCACACCGATTAGCGAGGCAATCATACTCATGTAATCAAACCAGGAATACTGCTTGGTGGCTGAAATGATGCCTAATATTATGCCGAAGAAACAGCTCAGAAACATGGCTGCAATGGAGAGTTCTATGGTCGCCGGGTAGCGTTGCTTGATTTCGTCCCAGACCTTTTGGCGGGTCCAGATGGTCTCGCCCAAATCAAACTTAATCAGTCTTTTGAGAAACATGCCATACTGGACGTAAAGCGGTTCATTGAGCCCGAGGTGTTCCCTCATGGCCTCCAGGGTCTCCTCTGTGGCCCGTTCTCCTAAGAGCAGCTCAGCCGGATCGCCAGGGGTGATGGCCAGCATGAGGAAGATGATAATCGACACACCCAACAGGGTAGGGATGATACTGAAGGCACGGCGAATTATAAAACTAAGCATGAGTGTATGGGAACCTGGCGGTTTTTGTTTTAAGGAGTGATACAGGGGAGGGGTTGTCCCCTCCCCTGACAGTTTGTTTGGTCCTTTACTTCAGCCAGACGTTCTTTAGTCGAACCGACCCGGTGGGATGTAGTTTGAAGTTTGTGACGTTTTTTACAGCCGGCCACATCACCGTGGAATGGGCGATGGGAACCACCGGGACTTCGTCGTACATCAACTGCTGGGCCTTTTTGTAGATGGCGGTCCGCTTGGACTGATCAACGGTCTTCTTCCCGTCCAGCATCAATTTATGATATGTCTCGTTTTTCCACTGGGTCCGGATGGCGGGCGATGCCAGGCCATCGAAGAGCACGGCCAGGAAGTTATCCGGGTCTCCGTTGTCGCCGGTCCAGCCGAGCTGAAAAAAATCCATGTCCGGGGGCTGCTGCTTTTGTCTCTTCAGATAGGTTCCCCAGTCATAGCTGACGATTCGGGCCGTAATGCCAATCTTAGCAAGATCACCAATCATGGCAATGCCCACCTTCAGCCCTTCGGGGTTATAGGGCCGGGGAACAGGCATAGACCAGAGGGTAAGTTCATCCAGGCCCTTGGCTTCGGGAAAGCCGGCCTTGGCCAGTTCCTGTTTGGCCAGCTCAGGGTCGTATTTATAGCCAGGTATGTCCGTGTTGTATCCCCACATGGTCGGTGGAATGCAGTTTTTTGCCACCTCGCCCATGCCCTGGTAGATGTTATCTACAATGGCTTTGCGGTTAATGGCATGGGCTATGGCCCTGCGCAGGTGGACATTACTCTTCCATGGTTCCTTGGTGAGGCCAAAGCCCAGGTAGCCGATGTTCATGCCCGGCTGGCTGATGATTTTCAGATTAGGGTCCTTCCTGGCCATAGGAACATCCGCCGGGTTGGGGAACTGGCAAAGATGGATGTTGCCACCCTTGAGCTCCAGAAAGCGAACTGAGTTCTCAGGGATAGCCCGGAAGACTATTTTATCCAGATAAGGTCCAGCGGACTTGTCCCAATAGTCTTTGTTTCTCTCCAGGATTATCCTGT
>DATKYC010000231.1:0-2462 GCA_035528695.1 Acidobacteriota bacterium
GCTTACAGGAAGTTACAAGAAGAGACTGGTGCAACTCAAGATTCACTCGCCAATAGGCTGGGCAAGGATCGGTCTACAATCACCAATCTTCTACGGTTGCTGAAGTTACCAGCTTTTATTCAAAAGGATGTGCTTGACGGTCGCCTTAACATGGGTCATGCTCGCGTCCTGGTAGGCTTCAAGACTGCTCAAGAGCAGAAAACGCTGAGAGATGCGATTATCAAGAAGGGACTTTCTGTCCGGCAGTCAGAGGCGTGGGCCAAAAGGAGGAAGGGGCCTGCGCGTTCAAAAAGCAAGGAGACCGAGCTGGACCACTACCTGGCCTCTTTGGGAGAGAACCTCAAAAGATCCCTCGGTACGAAAGTGGATATAAAGAGGAAGGGTAGGGAGGGGCGTATTGTCATTTATTTCTATTCTGATGAAGAATTGGATAGGCTCCTTGAGCTTTTAGGCTAAGTATGCCTGTCCCTCCATCCGGTTTCTTGGCCCCTGAGGATTCTTAGAATGTTATCCTTGTGTTTGATACAAATAAGCGTACCAACAACCAACGAGGTGATTACGAATGTCTGGGGCGTCTTAAAGAGCGCCAGAATCAGGGGCATGGCACATGCGGAAGTAATTGAGCCTAAAGAGACAAAATTCCATTTGTAGACGACCGAGACAAAAACCAGCAGGGCTAGAAGACAAGAAACAGGAGAGATTGCCAGATAGATACCGAGGGCAGTTGCAACTCCCTTTCCCCCGCGGAAGGTTTCAAAAAGTGAGAATTGGTGCCCTAGAAGCGCGGAAAGACCCACAAAGGAAAGTGCTACTTCCTGCCCATGAGTTGACTGTGGAGTGTAGTGGGCTAAGAAGATAACAGGTAAAAACCCTTTGAGTACATCGAGTGTTAGGGTGAGAAGGCCCCACTTTAGACCGATCTCCCTTGCTACATTGGTAGCTCCTATGTTTCCGCTGCCTGTCCTGGTGATGTCGATTCGGGCCACTTTTTTGGCAATTAGTTTTCCGAATGGCACGGAGCCAAGGAAATATGCAGCGACGGCAAAAGGAATCCAGTGGTAACCCATTGAAGTGTAAGTGTAGTGACTAAGGGGTTCGTCTTAGTTCAAAGCCAGGGAACTGATACCGCTTAGATGGAGCTTGTCAGGCTGATTGTTAACATAAGTGATAGGAGCGGTTTTAATTGAAGCTCCCTGCAGCAAGACTTCCAGATAGTAAGCGTTCGGGCGGGACCTATTTTGGCCTGGCTAAGTTGAGTGCTACCATATAGGTGTTTGATATAAGATGCAATTAAATTTTTTTGGGGCAAAGCAGTGAGATTAATGGTTATGGATGGACAAGGCGGTGGCATTGGAGCCGCAATCATCAAAGGGCTCAGGGAAAAGATTGGAAATGACCTGGAGATCCTGGCCCTTGGAACTAATTCGACAGCCACCTCAAGGATGATGAAAGCGGGGGCCAATAAGGGTGGGACCGGAGAAAACGCTATCGTAAGAATAAGCCAAAAGGTGGACGTTATCATTGGCCCCCTTTCAATATTGATGGCTGATTCGATGATGGGAGAAGTAACCATTGGTATGGCTTCGGCGGTCGCCTCAGCTGAGGCCAAGAAGGTGCTTATTCCCTTGACTCAGGAAAAGGTTATAGTTGTGGGTGTTACAGGTGAACCGCTACCCCATTTGGTCGATCAAGCGGTAAGGATCATCAGGGAGATAGAAAAGAATGTGTGAATCTGCTGCCTATTTTTTCGTGGATGGGAAGGAGGAACTGGTCCTGGAGAGTGTACATCTCTTGGAAAGCGCGGAAGATCAGATACACCTTACCGACATGTATGGTGAACGGAAGATCCTGAGAGCAAGAATAAAGAGCCTTTCTCTCGTGGAGCACAAGATTATTCTGGAGCCGTTATAGGGTATTGAGGTGAAGTAACACCGGGAGCAAAAGATTTACTTTCGATTTGGCATGCAATTTTTAGGGAGGCGGAGACAATGATCGCTGAATTTGTCAAGAAAATCAGATGGCTGGGCCATGACGGATTTCGAATTGATGCTGCAAAAACCGTGTATTTCGACCCTTACGAGATCTCCGGCGGACCGCGCGCGGATCTGATTTTCATCTCGCATGAGCACTTCGACCATTGTTCCCCAGAGGATGTGGCCAAGATTCAGGATGCCCATACGGTAATTGTGACGGAGAAGGGATCTGCCAAAAAGCTTACAGGCGAGGTGATGGTAATGCGGCCGGGGGAATCTCTCACAATAGAAGGGGTAAGAGTCCGTGCTGTTGCTTCATACAATACAGACAAGAACTTTCATCCCAGAAAGAATAAGTGGCTGGGGTTCATCGTTGAGATAGAAGGGATCAAAGTCTACCATTCGGGTGACTGTGATTTCATTCCGGAGATGAAGGATCTTGAGGTGGATATTGCACTCTTGCCGGTATCGGGCACCTATGTGATGAGA
>DATKYC010000232.1:0-2904 GCA_035528695.1 Acidobacteriota bacterium
TATCTGGACGGTTTCAAGCAGGATCTTGGCACTCAGCACCCATCTGGTTTCCACACACCCGGCAGAGGCTCTAGCTGAAGCTAACCACACATTGGATACTAAGTATGGCATTAATCATACGACCATACAGGTTGAACACCCCGAAAAATTCCAGTCGGACCGCTGCTACGAGTGCACCCCAAAATAATATTCACCAAAATAACTGCTTCCTTTTAACCAGTTGCCAAGTTTTCATTCCTTCAAACCCAAATTGGACAGATCCTTTATGCGGAAAAATACCTAACGGTAGCCTTTGCAGATTCTTGGAGTCTGAATGGTTTTAACGTGAGATGTGGTGTAAAAATGGCCAAGAGATGAGTGCGGCCTAATTTGTTATATCTCTTGGTAGCAGTTCTAGATCTCTTGCTGGAAATGGTAAGGTTGGGTGCTATGGCTTTTTGTTGCATGAAAATGGGCCCTGTGATAGAAGATTTTGATTGTGTGAAAAAATATTTAGGATGCTTCAATGCCAATCCAAAACTACCACATATTCATGCACACCACAGGGAAAAGCGACATTATCGACATTACCTCACAGGTGTCCAAGGAGGTAAAGAAGTCCTCCATCCAACACGGTGCTGTTACCCTTTTCATCCCTGGTTCCACAGCCTCCCTTACCACCATTGAATTTGAGGCTGGAGTTATAAATGATCTGAGAGAGGCCATAGAGAGGTTGGCTCCAGAAGATATCTATTACGAGCACAATCTGCGCTGGGGAGACGGTAATGGTTACGCCCATGTCCGGGCAGCGATGATTGGCCCATCTCTGCACATTCCAATCATAGACGGCAAAATGACCTTAGGGACCTGGCAGCAAATTGTGGTACTTGATTTTGATAACAGACCGAGGGATCGCCATATCATAGTTCAAATATCCGGAGAATAGCCAGTTTATACATAATTAATAGTGAGAACCCTCGGATGATCATGGGGCAGATCCATTCCGCGGTTCACCTCTTTCCTCACTGAGTGGGCCCCAGGTATGGGGACCTTCTTCCAGTGCAAGACTATGGGGATTTTTTTGGAAAAACCTTCTTTCAGAGATGTTGAAGCAGTAGGTAAAAAGTTGAGTTTCCCGGATCCGGAGCTAATCCGGAGCCTGTGCGGGGCGCATAACGCACATTTGCAGTTGCTCGAGAAGGAAACAGGGGTCTCTGTAAATGTGAGAGGGAATGTTCTATCACTTCAGGGTGGGGAGTGGGAGGTTGAACTGGCAGCTGGGGTTTTGGGTCAACTCTATGATCTCTTGAAGGCCAATTACCCTCTCTACCTCAATGATGTGGGCTACGCCATAAGGATCTTAAGTGGTGACCAGTCGGCGGATCTTAAAAAGATATTCAGGGACGAGATCTATATCTCCTCAAAGAAAAAAATCATCACCCCTAAAAGCATCAATCAGAAGGAATATATCGACAGCATCAGAAAATTCGATATGGTCTTTGGAATTGGGCCTGCAGGTACAGGAAAGACCTATCTTGCAATGGCTATGGGCATTTCTTCGCTAGTGAAGAAGGAGGTTAACCGGGTCGTCTTGGCACGACCGGCAGTGGAGGCCGGGGAGCACCTAGGTTTTTTACCCGGAGATCTTTATGAAAAGGTTAACCCTTACCTCAGGCCTTTGTACGACGCTCTTCATGATATGATGGATTTCGAAAATGCCTCTCGACTGGTTCAGCAGGGAGTGATCGAGGTGGCCCCTCTTGCCTTTATGAGGGGGAGGACACTAAACGACTCTTTTGTAATACTGGACGAGGCCCAGAATGTCACCCCCGAGCAGATGAAAATGTTTTTGACTCGTCTCGGTTTTAGCTCTAAGACAGTCATTACAGGAGATGTAACCCAAATAGACTTGCCAGATGGGAAAACCTCAGGGCTCATCCAAGCCAAAGAAATTCTGGAGGGGATAAGAGGCATCCGATTTGTCTATTTCTCCAGGGAGGACGTGATCAGACATCCTTTGGTCCAGGAAATAATAGATGCTTATGAGAAAATGGAGAGCAGAAGGCAATCTAACAGTGGGCAAAGAGGAAAACAATGAAGCTTACCATGTCCACAGAAAAATTTACCAAGACAAGATTTAAACCATTCAGAAGAAGCAAATCGCTCGGAAGACGGGAAAGAGCGCCCCTTTTAAAGAAGAAAAAGATTGTCCGAAGGCCTGACCACATGTTCGGGCCGGAGGTAAAGATGTGGTCCATCTTGCTCGGTTTGAGTGTGATTATTTCTTTGCTCTTGTTTCCAAATATTCTGATTCTGACCCAGCCTAAAACCTACAAGCTCGGAGATGTGGCAGATCGGGATATAAAGGCATCTCATGAATTTCTCGTTGAAAATAAAGAGCTCACTGAGAAGAGCAGGCAGGAGGCGTTAAAGGGAGTGCTTTCGGTGTATGATTTTGACGCCAGCGCCAAGAATATTATTTCCAGAATAAAGGAGGTCTTTAAGGCGGGGAGGGAACATGTGGCCGAACTCTCTTCCGCTGCCCGTGACTCTGAACACGTTCCCCCCCCGACCGAAAAGGTCAGAGAGGGCCAACCTGTAACCACTGATTCCTTTAAAGAATACTTTTTTGAAATTTTCGATATTTCAGCCAATAATAAGGCCTTCGAGACGCTGCTCAAAAACGGTTTCCGCCTTGAAGCAGAAGAGGCAACAATCAATCTGGTTTCACAAGCCCTTATTAGCGGGGTCGTAAGTAACAAGATGATGCTGATGAGTCAAGGCGGCAAAGGGATTACCCTCCATGACATTAACACGGGTAACGAGACCAAGATAACAGATCTAAGTCGTTTTTATGACCTCAAGTCTGCCAAGGATTTTATGAAAGGGCAGAGGAAACTGTTGCGAAGCTCCATGAGTTCTAAA
>DATKYC010000233.1:0-3545 GCA_035528695.1 Acidobacteriota bacterium
AGGTCACTCCCCACCGTATCAACAGGCCGGGAGTCAAAATACCCGCCTGCGTCAAGCACTTCCGTACTCGCATTATCTTTGAAATAAAAATACTCCAGCTCCGGCCCCAGATAAAAGGTAAAACCCTTCTCAGCCACCTTCTTCAAAAGCCGCTTGAATACGTAGCGAGGATCACCCTCATATGGAGTTCCGTCCGGGTTAAGGATGTCACAGATCATCCGAGCCACAGGCCGGTCATTCGCTCTCCAGGGTACCATCTGAAACGTGGCAGGATCGGGCCTGGCAATCATGTCGCTTTCATGAATCCGCGCAAATCCCTCGATCGAAGAACCATCAAATCCCATCCCCTCTGTTACACCTTCTTCCAGTTCCGACGGGGTGATGGCAAAGCTCTTCAACACACCCAAGACATCAGTAAACCAGAACTGAATAAAGCTTATATCTCTTTCCTTTACAATCCGCTTCACATCCTCAACCGTCTCGCAATTCATACCATACCTCCCTCAGATATTATTACCTTTATAACCTATCCAACTACTTGATCTATTATGAAGCAACTACGATGCCAAATATAGAAAATAACATTATATCAAATAGTTATACTCCAATGACATCATTATGACTAGACTGAAACCTACAATTCTGTAACTTTGTATGGCAGTATAGCACAAAAACGTATTTAGGCATCGGACCGTAAAGGTTTTTGAAGGCCTGTCCTTGAGTTTTTACTCTAACAGATTTAGTTATTTTTTCAAACTGACTTTCCCATCACCAACTATGCTTTCCCGCTCTCAGAAACTACACACGCTGCGTGACTTTTCTCCTCATTAGTAAAATGTTTTGACACCTCATTGTGTATCATTGAAAATCAGTCTATTATGGCATGAAGGTAGGATTACCCAATTTTCTCGTCTTGGCTCGCAGCATCGTTTATCTATCCTAACGGAGGCATTGGTAATGAAAAATACCAGGAATTCGTATGATGCCCATCTGGAAGAATACCGGAAGGTCGCATACATAAAGGGTATGGAAGAGTATCAGGCACTCTATAGACGCTCACTGGAAGACCCGGAAGGCTTTTGGGGGGAGCAGGCGCGACAGTATCTTTCCTGGGATAAACCATGGGATTCAGTCTTACGCTATGATCCTGATGAGGTGAAGATAGAGTGGTTCGGCGGCGGGATTTTAAATGCCTCATACAACTGCCTTGACCGCCACATTGAGAGGTTAAAAGACAAGGTGGCCTACTATTGGGAAGGAGACAATCCTGAAGAGTCAAGGGCAGTCACATATCTTGATCTTTACAAACTTGTAAATAAGCTCGCGGCACTTCTTAAATCCAAAGGCGTGAGCAAGGGAGATCGCGTTGTTATCTACATGCCGATGATCGTGGAGCTTCCTGTGTGCATGCTTGCCTGCTCGCGAATAGGTGCCATTCACAGTGTGGTGTTCGGAGGTTTCAGTGCCGCTGCCCTTGCGAATCGGATACAGGATTGTGAAGCCAGGGTGCTCATCACCGTTGATGGGGGGTTTCGGGCCGGCAAGACAGTTGCGCTCAAAAAAACCGTGGATGAGGCACTTAAGGGCTGTCCTGACGTGGAAACTGTTGTCGTCTTTGATCGGGCTGGATTAAAGCCCCAACTTGACCCATCCAGGGAGATCTGGTGGCATGAGGCGATTTCAGATCCTAACCTTCCAGACCTTGTACCCCCTGAACCCATGCGTGCAGAAGATCCCCTTTTCATACTTTATACCAGCGGGAGCACGGGCAAGCCCAAAGGTGTGGTTCATACCCATGCTGGATATCTTCTCTATGCAGCCATGACTACCCGTTTGACCTTTGATCTCAAGGATAATGAGATCTTTTGGTGCACCGCGGACATCGGATGGGTTACCGGCCACACTTACGGGGTCTACGGTCCCCTGATAAATGGATTTATGAGCGTGCTCTTCGAGGGCGTTCCCAGCTATCCCGCATACGATAGATGGTGGGAAATCGTTGCCAAGTACCGTGTAAATAAATTTTATACAGCCCCCACCGCAGTCCGGGCCATAGCAAAGGAGGGAAGCGAGCTTGTCGATAAGCACGATATATCCTCCCTTAAGCTCCTTGGGAGCGTAGGAGAACCTATCAACCCAGAGGCCTGGAGGTGGTACTATCACCATGTTGGCAGAGACTGGTGTCCGATTATGGATACCTATTGGCAGACAGAGACAGGCGGGCACATGCTGACTCCGTTGCCCGGCGTAGCCCCAATCAAGCCCGGTTCGTGCTCGTTTCCTTTTTTTGGCGTCGATCCTGTAATTCTCGATCCTGATACCGGAGAGGAGGCAAGATATCCGGGCCAGGAAGGAGTTCTTTGCATAAGGAAACCATGGCCCGGAATTGCGCGAACGGTTTACAGGGATCATGAGCGATTCAAGGAAACCTACTTCAGCAGAGTTCCCGGCATGTACTTTACAGGAGATGGGGCCAAAAAGGACGAGGATGGGTATTACTGGATTACCGGTCGGATCGACGACGTCATCAACGTGTCAGGACATCGTCTGGGGACCGCTGAAATCGAGTCAGCGCTGGTACTTCACAGTCAGGTGCCGGAAGCCGCGGTTGTCGGTTTCCCCCACCCTCTGAAAGGGCAAGGGATCTATGCATTCGTCACGCTCAATAAAGACGCCAAGAAATCCGAAGAACTCAAAAAAGAGCTAATTCAACTGGTACGCTCCGAAATAGGGCCCATCGCAACGATTGACATAATACAGTGGGCTGACGGACTTCCGAAGACGCGCAGCGGCAAGATACTTAGACGGCTTTTACAGCTAATTGCCGCAGGAAATGTAGATGATTTGGGGGATACCTCCACCATCGCAGACCCAAGCGTGCTTGAGAACCTGATCAAAGACCGCCTGGGAATCAAGGTGTCCTGAGGCCCAGAGGTCGGAAGAAAGGGAGACGTGGCTGAAGACCATGGAACCTGAAACCCGCCTGATATGCATTGACAAGAAGGGTTGTTCTTTTGAGGTGGGGGTCTGCTGTCTCGAAGACCTCCAATGCCTGCTGGACATGTATGAGATGTTTTCTCCAAGACCGGTCTCTCAGGGCCTGCCCCCCGCTTCCCCTGAAGCCCTTAGAAACTGGATTAAGGGATTACTTGAAGCCGGAGAAAATCTCTTGGCATGGAGAGACGAGAGGGTAGTGGGCCATGCTGCGCTAATACCTGATTACGTAAAGGGTGATTGTGAGTTCATTATCTTTGTGGGTCCATCGTACAGGAACCGGGGAATCGGTGCCGAACTGACTCGTCTGGGCATTGAACGGGCCAAGAAGAGGAGCCTCGAGTCTGTATGGTTAACGGTTGAGACTTATAACTTCAGGGCAGTCAAACTGTATAAGAAGTTTCGATTTGAGTTCTGTGACAGGAGTGAATGCGAAAGAATCATGATTCTCAAACTCTGAATTATGAGATCCTCTAGTAAGCCTTCTTGTTTGGACACCCAGATTATGAATGCACAGTGAAAAATGACCCTCAAAGTTACTGTTATAAGGG
>DATKYC010000234.1:0-6234 GCA_035528695.1 Acidobacteriota bacterium
AAGGCAACAATGCCCACCCGGATACCCGGATCCAATCCCCGAGCCTATGGCCCCTAGCCCCATGCACAGCCCCGCTGAGAAAAGCGCGGAGGCCTTGAGCATAGTGGTCACGGGAGCACCAAGGAAAAGCAACAAAATAGCAATGACCAGCGCAAAGATACCCGCAGATTCCGCTATTGCCTGGCCTACGAGCATATTTTTCAGAATATCGCCAGATTGCTCAGGCTTTTGGGAGAGGCCCTGGTTTGCCATGCCTGCAGTAAAACCTTCACCAAGGGCTGCACCGATGGCTCCTAGACCTATACAGAGCCCCGCCCCTGCATATGAAGCCAATTTGATCATTACGGGAACGTCAAGAGTCATCGCTACTTAACCTGTACCGAAATATACACAAGGGTTAACATGGTAAAGACAAAGGCCTGGATAGTTCCAATAAAGAGACTAAAAAAACACATCAGAAACGGCGGGAGTACCAAGCTGTAAATCAGGTGAGAGACAACCAAGATAATGATGGCACCTCCAAGTATGTTCCCATACAGACGAAAGGAGATAGAGACAACTTTGGCTAACTCTCCAATGATGTTCAGAGGAGCCATGAAAAACATGGGTTCACAGTACTCCTTTGCGTACTTCTTGAGACCTTTGGTCTTAATTCCCGCATGGTGGGCGATAAAAAAACCCATAATGCCCAGGCCTAGAGTTGTGTTCAGGTCTTTGGTCGGCTCGGAAAGCTTTGGAAGGATTCCCAGCCAGTTGGACAAGAGCAGAAACATGAAAAGGCTGCATATAAGAGGGAAATATGTCTTGGCCATATCTTCATCAAGGGCGTCTTTCGTGAGACCATAAAAGGCGCTTACCAAGAATTCACCAACTACCTGGAAGGGATTTGGCAGAAAGCCTATATTCCTGCTGGCCAGAAAGGCAAAGACGATCAGGGCAGCCATCACGATCCATGTCATGATGATTGTCTCTACGTTGAAAACCAGGTTCAGACCAAACAGGTTGATGACGAACTGGGTAATTTTGCTAATGTCTTCCATTCTTCTGGTCCATCCTAATCATTAAGGCCAAAACTAATTTCACCAGGTATCACTAGATCTTAATCTTATCTTCCTTCCCAGATAGGTCTTATTATTAGATAGTCCACCAATGTCACTATCTGCACAGCAAAAATGCCGACCACCGCCGCAACAAGATTAAAGGAGTCTATTTTTATGGCTACCACCAAGGGAATGGCCAGCAGCACGTATCTGAACATAATGGATGTAAATCCTATCATACTGGCCCTGGGACGTGAAATTCCCAAGGTCAACTGAATCGATTTTCCCATAAGGATAAAATTTACAATGCTAAAGAGCGTACCCAGCAATAGACCTTTGGCAACAGCCTTCTCACCCACAATGATAAAGATAACAGCAATCGCAATGGCAGCAGTTATGGCCGAAGAGCAGATTCTCCGCTGTGTCTGGTTAACCTCGCTATGTTGAGTGCCCATCCGGTCTCTATTCGGCCTTATCCTGCTTGGTTGTCTTAATTATCTGCCGGTAGGCGGTATAGCCCCCGCCGGCGACTCCAAGCAGAATGAAAATAGTTATAAAAAGCCCCTTTGTGTCAAGCCACTTGTCCAGATAATAACCGATTGCAAGACAGAATAGGATCGAACCTGCCATGGTCAAGCCCAGCTGAGTGACCAGGACTATACTATCGATCCATCTCCCGCTCATTTTAGAATCAAAGATGTTAATCTCTCGGATACTGTCAAACGATTAGGGGAAGTATGTGGCCTTATATCTGTGGTGTGGCGCTAATCTATAGATCAATGATTTTCATCTGTCAAGAGTAAAATTTAGCATTTTAAGCTACCACGAGACAAGACTTTTTCTGCCGGCTCAGTCCTTTATATCCCTACCCGTTCACGGCACCAGCAGGTGTCGGGAATATGGCGATGTCCTAAAGTCCCCTGAATGCATTTTCAGCACACTCGATGGTTCTGGCTATGATCTCTTTGCTGTGGGAGGTCGACAAGAAAATAGCCTCAAAAGGGGAGGGCGCCAAATAGATGCCTTGCTCGAGCATGCTTCTAAAGTATCTCCGGAAAAGGTTTTGGTCGCTAGCCTTGGCTGTGGCAAAGTCATTTACAGCTTCGGATGTAAAAAAGAGAGAGCCCATTGAACCAAGGTGATTGACAGTAAGCTCTATGGCTGCAGCCTCAGCAGCGTTCTTGAGGCCTGAAAAGAGCATGTCTCCCTTTTTTTCGAGTTCCTGGTAGATATCTTTATTCTTCAGGTACCTTAGAGTAGCAAGGCCTGCTGCCATAGCCAAGGGATTACCTGAAAGGGTTCCCGCCTGGTAAACATCACCTTCAGGGGCCACTCTCGACATAATTTCCCTCTTGCCGCCATAGGCACCTACAGGGAGGCCCCCTCCTATGATTTTACCCAGGCACGTGAGGTCAGGCATGATTTTATAAAATTCCTGCGCCCCTCCAGGGGCTAGCCTAAACCCGCTTATTACCTCATCAAATATGAGAAGCGCCTCGTGTGCCCGGCTCATTTCCCTCAGCCCGCCAAGGAACTCTTCATCTGGAATAACGACCCCCATATTGCCAGGGACCGGCTCGACAATAATAGCAGCAATCTCAGTGCCGAACGAATGAAAGGCAAGAGAGACCGCATCGAGGTTGTTAAATGGAAGAGAGATCGTATGCTTTGCCAGATCGTGTGGCACTCCTGGGCTACCGGGTATCCCAAGAGTGGCAACACCTGAACCGGCAGAGACCAGCAAACTGTCAGCATGGCCGTGGTAACAGCCGTCGAATTTAATGATTTTTTCCCTGCCGGTGTATGCCCGTGCAAGCCGAAGAGCGCTCATGGTGGCCTCGGTACCAGAGTTTACCATCCGGAGCATCTCAATGGACGGAACCATCTCTACGATGAGCTCCGCCAACTGAACCTCCAGCTCTGTTGGGGCTCCGTAGCTGGTGCCGAGCCGTGCGCTTTCTTCCAATGTGCGTACGATTTCCGGATGGGCATGGCCCAGGATCATGGGCCCCCACGAGCAGACGTAGTCGATGTACTCATTTCCGTCAACGTCCCATATATGAGACCCATTCGCTCTGGCGATGAAGGGAGGATCAATGCCAACCGCCTTCCCCGCCCTTACCGGGCTGTTCACTCCACCCGGGATACAACTGATAGCTCTTTCGAAAAGAAGCTTTGATTTTTCGCCCATTCTTGGCCTCCGAGTCAAAAATACTCCATGCTGGTCTTCTTAAACTCTTTCTCGCTGAAAAGCAGCACATATTCCTCAATACTTGCAGATAGGGACATCCGCTCTGCTAATTTATAACATTGTTCGCGACTGGTGCCGTGAACCATGGCGTAAAGGTTGTAAGGCCAGTCCTTTTGAGGCCTTCGCCGGTAGCAATGGGTGACCTCACGAAATCGGGCCAAGGTTTTGCCAACCGCATCCACCCGGTGGTCGGGCACAAGCCAGGCGATCATTGCATTGGAACTAAATCCTGCCTCCTGATGACGTAAGGTAGCCCCGAACCGCCTCATTATGCCTCGCTCATTCAGGGCGTTCACTCGCGCGACAAATTCTTCCTCGGTTATGCCAATCTTCTCGGCCATCACAGAAAATGGTCTGGGGCTCAGCGGCAGGTCTCCCTGAAGAAGACTTATTACCTTCTTATCAAGTTCATCTATCATTAGTGTTTCGATTTCTCGAGTTTAATTGTCGGAATATCGAATAGCATCCGCCTTGTCAAGAGCGATAGTTACCTTTTACGAGGTTATCAAGGTTGATTAGATAGAAGATTATATTGTATACTTTAAAACTAAAGTAAGCCCAAGGGGTTAAAAATTATGTTTTGTTTCCAGAAAATTATTGAGCAGAGGATCAAAGAGGCCCAGGAAAGAGGAGAATTTGATGATCTTCCGGGTCGTGGTGAACCCCTTAAGATTGAAGACGACAGCCACATCCCGGAGGATCTTAGACTGGCCTATAAGGTACTGAAGAACGCCGATTGTTTACCTCCTGAGCTTGAGCTTAAGAAGGAGATCAGGCAAATGGAGGATATGCTTGAGCATATTCCCGACGAGAGGGAAAAATACCGTCAGATAAAAAGAATTAATTACAAGATTATGCAGTTGAATATGATGGGGAAGAAACCCCTGTTATTAGAGGAAACGCAGCTATATTATAAGAAATTGGTTGACAAATTAGGCCATAAGTGATGTTTAATGTGCCTGCTATTCGGATGTCCTTAAGGTGGCAGTCTCTCGAATTCTAAACTACAATTACGCACCTAGCGGCTATGCAAGGTTGAAGAGGAGGAGAATCAGGCCATGGACATGAAGAGGGACTACTACGAAGATATTCAGCTGCTGGACAGCAAGGTCCTTTGGTTCTGGTTCATAGTGCTTGTTGCCTCTCTTGCCATATTCCCCTTCCTTGCCCCCAACTACTATATCTATATGGCCAACTACATGGCCATCAATGTCATTGTTACCGTGGGTTTAAATATCCTCGTGGGCTACACAGGCCAGATATCCCTGGGGCATGCTGGATTTTTCGCCATTGGCGCCTATATGACCGTCCTGTCCATGACTGCCCTCCATCTCCCCTTTCTCCCGGCTCTCTTGCTGGCAGCGCTCATCGCAGCCTTTTTCGGTTTCATCCTTGGCTTGCCAGCGCTGAGGCTTGAAGGGCCATATCTTGCCATTGCTACACTGGGATTCGGTATGGCCATCACTCAGGTGATCGGGCGCTGGAAAGTCTTTGGAGGAAGGATGGGCGTTGAGGCCCCCAATCTTAACATCTTACCCTTTGGTACTTATATCCTGGAAAGCGATTTTCAAAGATATTTCTTGTTTATCCCTATTACGGTTTTGCTTATCTGGGCGGCCAGAAACCTAATGAAAACAAAAGTGGGAAGGGCTTTTATTGCCATAAGGGATAGCGACATCGCGGCCGAGACAATGGGAGTTAACCTCGTTTATTACAAGACCCTCGCTTTCGCCGTCAGCGCTTTCTACACTGGTGTTGCCGGCGGGCTGATGGCCTTTCTTCTTGGCTTCATAAATCCAAGTTCTTTCAACTTCATCCTTTCCATCTATTTTCTGGCTTTCGTGATTGTGGGGGGATTGGGTTCTATCTTTGGTTCGATTATGGGTGGGGTCGTGATGACTTGGCTCTTGCTGGAGCTGCACAAGGTCCAAGAACTCCCTTACATCGGGACCGTCTTGATCTCCTTTTCGGAGAACTATATGAATCTGGCTGGACTTCCAAATATAGCGAGCATTATCTTTGGCCTAATTATTATACTCCTCGTGGTATTCGAACCCCTCGGCCTATTTGGTTTCTGGATAAGGACTAAAATCTACTGGAAGACTTGGCCGTTTTAAGAAAGTATTCTAATTTGTTCGAGGTCTTGAAACCTTAGCCGCTCCTAACTCCTGGGCTCACATGGAGGGCTTTCATTCCATCATTTGACTGGAGGTAAGGTATATATCATGTTTTTCCAGCTCCTTGTTAGTGGCCTTTCTTTTGGAAGTTTGTACGCCCTCATTGCCCTTGCTATGGTAATCATCTATAAGACCTCGGAAGTCCCCAATTTCGGCCAGGGAGAAATGGCCATGATCTCCACATTCGTGGCCTTTATGCTGATCGTATCATACGGATTCCCCTTTGCGATTTCTTTTATCGGAGCCCTTATTTTTGCTGCTGTGTTGGGGGTATTTTTGGAATTCGTTTTTCTGAGGAGGGCCAAGGATCCCAACATACTAAGTCTCATTCTTATCACCTTGGGGTTTGAAATGGTCTTGTATGGTCTGGCGAGCTGGAAATGGGGTGCCGATCAGAGAGACCTTCCTTTTCCAGTCTCAGACTTTGATATCATCAATCTTGGATCTGCCGTGATTAGTTACCTTAATGTTGCCACACTTCTCATAACAGTCTTACTAATGTTCATCCTTTTCCTCTTTTTCAAATTCACAAAGGTGGGTATTGCCATGAAGGCCACCCAGCAGAACGCGACGGCCGCCCGGATTAACGGAATTAGGACCAATAGGATAATGTCCCTCACCTGGGCAATGAGCTCAGTGATAGGGGCTGTGGCTGGTATTCTGCTCTCACCTATTGCCACGCTAGATCCAAATCTTATGCTTGATCCGCTTCTAAAAGGCTTTGCCGCGGCAGTACTCGGTGGTATGACGACATTGGTTGGCGCTG
>DATKYC010000235.1:0-4765 GCA_035528695.1 Acidobacteriota bacterium
CGTACCGGGATTGATAGAGCCTTCGAGCTCGATAATCATGACGTGATCCCCGGCGAAGGCTGAGCCTGATGGTCCCGGTATGGGTACGCCCAACCCAATGAGAAAGAGAAGACAAACACAAAAAAGGGCCGTCTTTAAGGGTCTAATCATCTTTTTTGACCTCCAGGCCCAAAAAAGTCATGATCTTTTGGACATCCTCCCATACCTGACGCTTTGCTCCCGGATTTCTCAAGAGATAGGCCGGGTGATAGGTGGGCATGAGGGGAATATTCTCATAAGAATGCCAGTTACCTCTCTCCATGGTAATTCTGAAATCCGCCCCCAGAAGGCCCTGGCCGGCTACCCTCCCTAGGGTACATACCACCTCTGGCCTGATAACGGTAAGCTGCTGTTTCAGGAAGGGAATACAGGTCTCAATTTCATCTGTCTCGGGGTCGCGATTACCGGGGGGTCTGCATTTCACTACGTTACAGATGTACACCTCTTCCCTGGTAAGTCCCATGGCCTTTATGATCCTGGTTAGAAGTCTTCCCGCCTCACCCACAAAGGGTCTGCCTGCGGTATCCTCCTCGCGTCCAGGGCCCTCGCCCACAAAGACGAGCCTTGCCTGAGGGGACCCCTCGCCAAAGACCAGGTGTTTTCTGCCTTTATGAAGCCTGCATCGGGTGCACTCCCCAATAAAGGCCCTTAGCGCCTCGAGGGAGTCCGGATGGGCCAGCTCATGGTTATGGACGTGAGCCGCTGATACACTGCCTTCCAGATAGCTCCGGACTTCGCTTGGGATGAATGGTGGCTCTGATCGCATTTCCTGCTCAGCGAGTAACAGATTTTTCAGCTGGCCAAAAATATTCCTAATTTCCTCTTCCGCTTTCAAGACGACCTTCCCAAATCGTTTTGACCCTGTCCAGCACCAGATTCGCCACTTCCTCCTTTGTCATTAAAGGCGAATCTTCCACATGCCCGTCTCCGTAAATCATCTTCACAATATTGGTGTCTGTGCCAAACCCTGCATCATCTCTTGACACATCATTGGCTACAATCATGTCAAGATTCTTGGCCTTTAGTTTTTGTTCGGCATTCATAAGCAGGTCCTCCGTTTCCGCTGCAAAGCCCACAAGGAGGCAAGGGGCTTCCTTCTTCGTATTACCGAGATGTGCCAGGATATCAGGGTTCTTAACGAGCTCCAGGGATAGGGAATCAGCTCCTTTTTTGATCTTCTGCCCCGCTTTGTGTCGCGGTCTATAATCGGAGACAGCCGCAGCCTTAATGATGATATCACAGTGAGGGCGATAATTTAACACTGCGCGCAACATCTCCTCTGCAGTCTTAACACCGCAAAAGGTCACGCCGTAAGGGACCCTTAAAGCAGCTGGCCCGCTCACTAGAATTACTGAAGCGCCCCTGCGTCTAGCAGCCCTTGCGAGGGCGTAACCCATCTTGCCGGTGGACCTGTTGGTAATAAATCTCACGGGGTCAATGGGTTCTTCGGTTGCACCGGCGGTCACAAGGAACCTTAACACTGAAAGGTCCTGCGGCGAGAGCAAAATCCGGGCCTGCTCCACAATTTGTTCCGGTTCCGGCAGTCGGCCCGGCCCTTCGGCACGACAGGCGAGTTGGCCTTCCTCAGGTTCCATGACCGTGTATCCTCTCTCCTTTAGGAGCCTCAGATTATCCTGAACCGCAGGGTTCCCAAACATCACGGTATTCATAGATGGGCAAACCAATATCTTGGCCGTGGCCGCAATAACCATGGTGGATAAAAAGTCGTCACCGATACCGTGGGCCATTTTGGCAATAAAATTGGCCGTCGCAGGCGCGATGATAATCAACTCTGCCTCTTGGCCCCAGGTGATATGGTCTATGTCGGTCCCTTCACGGTTCCACATATCCCAGATGACCCTGTTCCCTGATAGGGCCTCAAAGGTGAGGGGCGTCACAAGACGAGTGGCATTCAGTGTCATGGCCACCCTAACGTCGGCACCTTCCTTCACAAGTAGTCTCACCAGTTCTGCACCCTTGTAAGCCGCAATACCACCAGTTATGCCAACAATTATTTTTTTACCTTTCATACCCAGGTATCCCGCCTTTTTACGGACAATTTTCTCCCCGTTAGATTAGGCACTGAAACTCAGTACCCCCCGAATTGCTCCAGCTCTTCCTTTCCTATCCTGGTAACCCAGATCTCGTTGCTGTTCAAGAGAGATATGATCTTTTTTCCTGCTGATGCCGCATCTGAACGGTTCTCAAAAAAACCGACCCGGAGTCTCATCCACTCCGCACCCTTTACCGTGGCCCTCGCAAGGTAAACCCGGTATCCTTCCTTCATCAGCTTGACGGCAAACGGGACAAGCTCCTGGGAGCTCTGGGAGGAAAGCACGTTTATTACCCAGTCCATGTGGCCTATCTTAACCAAGTTTTGTTGGACTTCTTTCAGTGTTAGGAACCTGAGACCAAGCCCTTCAGGGAGTTCCTCGTGCTGAAAATCCTTTACCACTTTTAGCTCACCCAGCCTGTCCCCGCTGAGCTGGAAGATGCTGGACCATTGCAGCTGAAATTTGTCCGCCACCTTCAGCCTGCCTAGCTCGTCCAGGTTGAGGCGAAAAAGACTGGGCCACTTGATCGAATCGCCGTACACATCCTGAAGCCCCGCAATCTTAAAAAGTGTGTCGGCCTTTCGCACCCTGTAGAGTCCCTCTCCAACCACAGAAGGTTGTTTTTTTGAGCCCTCCTCTGTAGACTGGAGTCCCGTAGGTTTTTGTTCAAGGCCAACGGTTTTCTTATTCGATGATTCTTGCTTTGTCTCATCCTTAGCCGCTAAGGTATTAGGAGCCTTACCCACGGTCCTCTTGATAGAGACTACTACCCTGGGTTTTTCGATTTCCGGCCCTTCTTCCTTTGTACAGGCTCCAGCCAGAAGGGGTAGTGTGACCATAAAGATGGCCATAATGACTTTTTTGTCCAACAAACGGCCACATGCGGCGAACCCGCGGCTTAAACGGGTGAATGTCTTCCCAGGGCATAGTAAATCCGGCATCTTGCAAGCTGCGGCAAGGGTATTCCCCTCAGCCCGGGAGGACTCAGATGAGCGGACTATTAGCCTGTGGTTTTTCTCTGTACTCATGTGGCCTTGTGTTTCCCCGTTTGAAAGTACTGTTACAACTTTTTTATTAAAAACTAAAATCAGCCACTTGACAATAAAAAACTAAAATTGCTTTCCTTACTTTATACTTCGTCATCTTGATCTTTTGCATTACGATTACTCTCCCTATTGAGGGTCAGGGCGGGGACAAGGCTGGAAGGGAACCAAAGGAAGGTAAGGGGATCATTTGACCGCAGGGACTAAAAAGATACTCGAACTGAGCATAATCATACTGGTTGTTTGTTCAGGTTGTCGCTTCACTTACCTTCTTCATGCAGCGGCAGGTCAGTTTCAGTTGCTCCGGGGTTCCATCTCAGTGGAAGAGGCGCTGAAAAGGAGCTCCCTCAGCCCGGAACAAAAAGATAGGCTCCGTCTGGTAGAGAGGATCAAGGAGTTCGGTGAGAGTGAGCTGGGACTAAGAAAGACCCAGAACTATCAGAAGATCTATCTGAAGAACCGTGAGCATCAAATCTACACGGTTTCCGCTTCCCCTAAAGATCGACTTGCCAGAATGAGCTGGTGGTTTCCGGTAGTAGGAGAGATGCCATATCTCGGCTTTTTTGACCTTGAAAGCGCCCGTGCGGAAAAGGAGGAATTGGTCAAAAAGGACCTGGATGTAATAATAGGCGTTTCAGATGCTTACAGCACGCTGGGCTGGTTCAAGGATCCCGTAACCATGACTCTGATCAAGGGGTCTGAAGCTTACCTGGCAGAGACTATCCTGCACGAGATGACGCATACCACGCTATATCTAAAAGATCAGGGCGAGTTTAACGAGGGCCTTGCCGTCCTTGTAGGCAAGATCGGTGCACTACGTTTTCTGGAGAAAACTTACGGATCTTCCCACCCCTTAACAATAAATGGACAACAGAATATTGAGGATGAACGCCTATTCTCCGCCTATTTGGTCTGTGTGTTGAAAAGGCTTGAATGTCTTTACAGCTCACTTATTAGCTACCAGGAGAAGCTGGCCCAGAGAGAGAAGATTTTTGCCGGATCTCTCGAGGAATTCGAGCGTCTCAAGGGAAGGCTGCAGACCCTGCGATTTAAGCATTTTGGGGGCGCGGGATTGAATAACGCCTATCTTTTGTCTATCGGGCTCTATCACAGGCATTTTCATCTATTTGAAGCCGTGCTGAATGAGAAGAGAAACTCTATCAGACAAATGCTCGCTTTTTTCCAAGATCTTGCCAAGGAAAAGGGAGATATTCTTGAAAGAACAAGCGCGTGGATAAAACGGCAGAAAAGCACTGAGTAATGAGCGTTAAAAGAAAAATCATTCTGCTCTTTTTCATCGTCGCCTTGGTGGTGCTGGTCGCTCTTTGTGGCGGGTTTCTTTATTACTACTACCATCCGGCTGCCGTAAAGCCGTTGATAGAGAAATCCATTTCCAGGGCCACCGGGCTCTCATTTTCTATCGAAAGACTCTCTTATTCCTTAAATCCCTTAAGGATTCAGGGTAAAGGGATTACTGCAAGGCCTCAGAAGGATCTCGGTGGGTTTCATTTGGCAATTGCTGATCTGGAGGCAGATATTGGACTGGGGGGTCCCTTTGGTCATAAGACGCTTACCTTCAAGAAGCTACGGGTCAATGGATTCCTGTTTCGCATTTCCCGGGGAATGAGC